>NZ_BAAHXE010000034.1:0-22888 GCF_054657095.1 Hydrogenophilus islandicus
CTCGCGGCAGAGGCGCGTCGTGAGCTTATGGACAAAATCGCGTCGGATGTTGGCGATGCGGGCATGGAGCCGCGCCAACGATTGGGCAACTTTCCTGCAGTTGTTCGAAATGGGAAGTTTCGTTCCCTTCGGGATTGGCGCTTCTTGGGGAAGTCCCACCGCCACTTTCGCCGCTTCGAGCTTGCGGCTCTGGGTCCGCTCCCGAATCTGTAGCCGTCGCAGCATGCGCTTCAAGGGCTTTGGCGCGTCAATCACCTCGCCGGTGGAGAGGGTCGCTGCGGCTTTCACCCCGAGGTCAACGCCAACGACGCCATTTCCTGTGCGTCGGCGGTAAAAAACACGGTCAGGCACTTCGACCTGAATCGCAACATACCACCGGTCTGCGGTGCGCGAGACGGTTGCACCGAGAATCTTGCCCTCAAAGCGTAGTGCTTCGGTCATCGCTACATTGCCCACCTTGGGGAGGCGAATCGTCTGGCCACGCACGCGAAACTTGTCGTTGGCGACATAGAAGCTGTCGCGGCTCTTGCCTTTCTTCTTGAATTGCGGTTCAGACGCCGGTTTGCCCTCTTTCAGGTCTTTGAAAAACCTGGCCCATGCTCGCTCCAGGTTCTTGAACGGCTGCGCGTGGGCGTCTCGGTGAATGGTCTTCACCCACGGCTGCCCATTCTCGTCGAGCCACTCGGGGTCGCGGTATTTGAGCGCGTTGAACTGCTTCTTGAGCGCCATCGCGTTGGGTCTGCCCCCCGCAGCGTACTGGCGACGCCACTCAGCAAGCGCCCAGTTCCAGACTTTGCGTGCTGCCCCGCAGGCGCGCTTGAAGTAGTCGACTTGCTCGGGGGTGGGGCGAAGCTCAATTCGGTGCGCGAGCTGCATCGGTTCTCTATCCTGCATCAGCGCTTCTGATCCAGACGCTGCAGCGTCTTGGCCGACATCCTGAGCAGCTTTGCCGCTTTGCCTAGGCTCATCGTGCTTTCCATGGTGCTAATTATGTACTGTCACGTACAATTTGCAAGACTAGAGTCTTAGCTCCCAAATGCAGCTCGGTTACGGGTTGAGACCGGGGCCGTCGGCCAGCCCGGCCAGCACCTCGAGGGTGTGGTAGACGCGCACCGGCGCCGCGATGCGCGTCAGGCGCCCAGCGATGTTCATCAGGCAGCCGAGGTCGCCCCCCAGGACCACCTCGGCGCCGCTTTTGAGGATGTTGCGCACCTTGCGTTCGACCATCGCCTCAGAGAGCTCGGGGTATTTGACACAGAAGGTTCCGCCAAAGCCACAGCAGACCTCCGCCTCATCCATTTCGACGAGTTCGAGCCCCTCCACCCGGGCGAGCAGCTGCCGTGGTTGCCCTTTGATCCCGATGCTGCGCAATCCCGAGCAGGAGTCGTGGTAGGTGACCCGATAGGGAAAGCGGGCAGGGGGGAGCCGCTCGGGCGGGACCTTTTCGGCGAGATAGGTGAGCGCTTCCCACGATTTGGCCGCGAGCGCCTCGGCACGCTCGCGCCAGACGGGGTCGTCGGCGAAGAGCTCCGGGTAGTCGTGGCGAATCGTCGCCAAGCACGAGCCCGAGGGGGCGATGAGATAATCGAACGGTTCGAACGCTTCGATCGTCTGACGGGCGATGTGGCGCGCTGCGTCCCAGTCGCCCGCGTTGTAACCGGGTTGGCCACAACAGGTCTGAGCATAGGGGACGACGACGTCGTGCCCGGTTGCTTTGAGGAGTTGCGCGAGCGCCATCGGGATATTGGGTCGAATCGTGTTGGCGAGACACGTGATGAAGAGGCCGACACGTGGGGGAGCGGTCATCGTCGCGGTTTTCGCTTGAGGGAACCCGTCTATTATACCGAGTGTCAAGGATCAGAAAAGTTCGCATAAGGGATTGTGAATGGCGTGGCAACGGTTTGGGTGGGTTGTGCTGGGGGCAACGCTCTGGGTGGGCGCGAGCGCGGCTGAGGAGCGCGGGTGTGCGCCCGAGCGCCGCGACGGGGTCGTGTGGCGCCCGTGGCACGAGGTGGCCCAGCCGCTTGTGCGCGAGGCCCCCGCGAAGGTGACACCGATGGAGACGACGACGGTTGCCGCAGAGGTCGCAGGGCGGGTGATGGCATTGCCGGTTCGGGTGGGCGATCGGGTCCGCGCGGGGCGGTGATCGCTGAGCTCGACCCCACCCCCCTGCGGCTTGCGGTCGAGGAAGCGAAGGCGGCGGCCGCGGCAGCGGAAGCGCGCGTCGCACAGGCGCGGCGGCTGCTCGACCAGGCGAAGCGGCTTCTTGCCGAGCGGGTGGGGAACCGCGACAGTGTCGCGACCGCCGAAGAGCAGCTCACGATCGCCGAGCGGGATGCGGCGGTCCGTGCCGCGCAGCTCGAAGAGGCCCAATGGCGCCTCGTTCACGCCCAGGTTCGGGCCCCGTACGACGGGGTCGTTGCTGCACGCTTGGCGCAGGTCGGGGATGGGTTGGCGCCGGCGCGGGGGTCGCGGTGATCACCCCCGCGGCGGTCGAGGTAACGGCGCGCGTTGCCGGGGCGCATGCGGCGGAGCTTGCCGACGACGCAGCAACCCCGCACTTTCTTCCCCTCGGTGCCGCCGCTTCCGCCGGCCTTCCGCTACGCTGGGTCGCAACGAGCCCGGTCCGTGACGGGGCGATGATGACCACCGTCCGTTTCGCCTTCGCAACGTCTGACCCACCGCCCCCAGGGACGGTCGGGCGGTTGCGGTGGCGTGCGCGGGGCTCAGTCCTCCCCCCCGAGGCGATGACGACACGGGGGGAGGAGGTGGGAGTGTGGTTCCGACCCCATCCAGCGGCTGAACCGCAGTTTCTGCCGCTTCCCGACGCGCTCCCGGGACGTAGTGCCGTCGCGGTGCCACCCACTTCGCTCGCGGCGCTCGAAGTCGCCGTCGCGGGGCAGGGGCGGCTGGCGTGGGCAGCGCTTCCGCCGCGTCGGGAAAACGGGACGGGTACGGCGGCGGAGTGCGCGCGATGAGCGCGTTCCTTCGCCAATGGCTCAGCAACGGGCCGTTCGCCAATCTCACCTTTTTGCTGGTGCTCGCCGTTGGGGTTGCGAGCTACCTGATGATGCCCCGAGCGCGTGACCCGGAGATCAACTTCAACTGGGTCAATGTCTGGACCGTCTATCCGGGGGCGAGCGCCGAGGATGTCGCGAAGAAGGTGACCGAACCCCTGGAGGAGTCGCTGCGCACGATCGCCGACATCCGCTACCTCGTCTCGACCTCGCGCGAGGGAATTTCGTCGATTCTCGTCCGGTTCAGACGCCTCGACGAGGCGACCTTTGCCCGACGGGTCGAGGAGGTGCGGCGCGAGGTGCTCAACAAAGCGAACGACCTTCCCGATACCGTCAAGACGCCGAAGGTGATGGAGATCACCACCTCCAACGGCTTCCCCACCGCAATGGTCGCCCTCTATGGCCCCGTGGGGGGTGAGGCGCTGAGAGCAGAAGCGGAGCGGATCAAGCGGGAGCTGGAGCGGTTGCCGGGCGTCGACCGCGCGCTCGTCTTTGGCTTTCGCGAGCCGGAGTTCCAGGTGCGCTTCCACCCGGTCGAATTGGCCGCGCAGGGGGTCTCACCGGTGACGCTTGCCGATCATGTGCGGGGGTGGGCGCGCGATCTCGCGGCCGGGCGGGTGCGGATTGGCAGCGACGAGTGGCTCGTGCGGGTGAGTGGCGAGCGCCTCACCGCTGAAGCGCTTGCGGCGTTGCCGATCACGCTTGCCCCGGGGAGTGACCCGGCGCCGGAGGTGCTTCCCCTCGCGGCGTTGGCCGAGGTGCGCGAAAGGGCTGAGCGGGCGCGGCAGCTCGTGCGTTTTCGCGACCAACCGGCCCTCCTCATTTCGCTCACCAAAAAGGGGGATGCGAATACGCTCGAGCTGCTGGAGGCGCTCAACCGCTTCATCGCTGAGCGCAACCCGGCGCTTACGACGCTCGGGTTGGCGCTTGCGCTCGTCGACGACCAGACGCCGGAGACGCGGGCGGCGATCGGCGTGATGGAGCAGAACGCGCTCGTGGGGTTGGGGTTGGTGCTCGTCATCGTCGGGCTCTTTCTCGGGGTGCGCTTGGCGGTGCTCGTCGCCTCCGGGATGATCTTCGCGTTGGCGGGCACGATGACGCTCATTGCAGCCGGTGGGAGTACGCTCAACCTCACGGTACTGCTGGGGGTGGTGATCGCGCTCGGGATGCTGGTCGACGATGCGGTGGTGATCGTCGAGGCGATTCACGACAAGATTGTCCAGGGGGTCCCGACAGCCGATGCGGTCTTCGTCGGTTTGCGTGAGGTGGCAGCCCCCGTTGCCAGTTCGGTGCTCACCACGATCGCCGCGTTTTTGCCCCTGATGCTCCTTCCCGGTATCTTGGGGGATTTTCTCCGCATCGTCCCGTTGGTTGTGACCGCGGCACTTCTCATGAGTCTGATCGAAGCCTACTGGATCTTACCGGCGCACATCCTTTCGTGGCGCCACGCCTTCGATCGCCCCCGCTCGGGTTTTGCCCGGTGGCGGGAGCGGTTTCAGCTGCGGCTCCGTAACGCCTACGGCCGGTGGCTCGTGCGCGCGCTGCGCACCCCGGGGCGGGCGGCGCTCGTCTCGCTCCTCGCGTTCGCTGCGGCGGTCGCGTTGGTCGCAGGCGGTTGGGTTCGGGTGCAGTTTTTCGCGTTCGAGACGATCCGCCTCTTCTACATCCACGCCGACCTTCCCGTCGGCACCCCGCTCGCGGAGACGCTGGCGGTCGCCGATCGCATGCGGCGGGCGGTCGAGGCGGCGCTTCCTCCGACTGAGCTCCGGGCAGCCGTCGCTACCGCCGGGGTGAAATTTACCGACACCGAGCCGCTTTATGCCGACCACCACGCGCAGGTGATCGTCTCGCTCCATCCGCGCGAACCCTCCGGGCGAACCACCGAGGAGGTGATCGACGCGTTGCGTGAGCCTGTTGCCGACGCGGCAAAACCCTACACCGCATCGTTCCTCATCGTCAAAGGGGGGCCACCGGCCCAACGACCGGTGAACGTCAAGGTCCGTTCCGACGTCGATCGCGAGCGCGACGCGGTCGTTGCGCAGGTCGAGGGGTGGCTGCGCGCGATTCCCGGCGTGCGCGATATCCACGACGACCGCGCCGCAGGCCGGCCGACCGTGGAGCTTCGCTGGCGGCCCGAGGCGCTCGCCGCCGCCGGGCTCGACGCGGCCACGGCAACTCGGCTCACGGCGCTCTTGGCCGACGGGGAGTATGTCGGCGAAACGCGCCGCGGCGGGGAGACGTGGCGCGTCGTCGTCAAAGCGCGGGAGGAGCACTACCCCGCTGTGACGTCGTGGTTGGACCTGCCCATAGTCACCCCGCGCGGCGACGCGGTGCCGCTGGGGTTACTCGCCGACGTGACGGTGCGCGAGAGCGCCGGTGTCGTGCGCCGCTACCAGTACGCCCGGACAGTGACGGTCGAAGCGGAGCTCGACCGGACAGTGGCCGAGACGCAAGCGGTGAATGCGGAACTGATGCGGCGCTGGCAGGAGGTCGCCGCGCAATACCCCAGTGTTGCGCTCGACTTCACAGGCGAGCTCGACGACATCAAAGAGAGTCTTACGGCGTTGCAGCGGATCTTTCTCGTTGGGGTGGGGCTCATCTACCTCATTCTCGCGACCCAGTTTCGCAGTTATCTCCAACCACTCGTGATTCTCGTCACGGTCCCGCTCGCCTTTACCGGGGTGGTCTTCGGTTTGGCCGCGTCACGCCTGCCGCTTTCCCTTTACACAATGTATGGGGTGGTCGCGCTCACCGGGATTGCCGTCAATAGCGCGATCGTGCTGGTTGCCGCGACCAACGACCGGGTGGGGCAGGGCATGGGAGCAATTCACGCTGTGGTCTATGCGGCGCGGCGGCGGCTCGTCCCGATCCTGATTACTTCAGGGACGACGATCAGCGGCCTCTTCTCGCTCGCGACAGGGCTTGCTGGCCACTCGCTCCTCTGGGGGCCGGTGGCGTCGAGCATCGTCTGGGGGTTGGGGGTGTCGACGGTGCTCACCCTCTTTGTCGTGCCGCTTTTGTTACTCGCCCTTTTGCGTCTGCAAGCGGTGCCGCACCAGGGAAGCGGTTGAGCCGTTTGCATTTCTGACCAGAAAGTCGGTACAATCGGCGCCACCCACTGAGGCCAAGATGGAAAAAGAATCGATTCTCCCCCGTCACCCCAACCCGCACCCTGCCCCCTTCTTGCCGATGAGCCGGGAGGAGATGGCGGCGCTCGGTTGGAGCGCGTGCGATGTGATCCTGGTCACCGGTGACGCGTACGTCGACCATCCGAGCTTTGGGATGGCGTTGGTCGGTCGCCTCCTGGAGGCACACGGTTTGCGGGTGGGGATCATCAGCCAACCCGATTGGTCAAGCGCCGAGCCTTTTCGCGTGCTGGGGCGGCCGCGCCTCTTTTTCGGCGTCACCGCCGGCAACATGGACTCGATGGTCAACCACTACACCTCAGACCGCCGAATCCGCAGCGACGACGCCTATACCCCAGGGGGGGTGGCTGGGAAACGGCCCGATCGCGCGGTGATCGTCTACACCCAGCGTTGCCGTGAGGCTTTCCCCGGGGTGCCGGTGGTGATCGGCGGGATCGAAGCGAGCCTGCGCCGGATTGCGCAATACGACCATTGGAGCGAAAAAGTCCGCCGCTCCGTGCTGTTGGACGCGAAGGCCGATCTGCTGCTCTACGGCAATGCCGAGCGGGCGCTCGTGGGCTTGGTAAAGTGGCTGGAAGCAGGAGAGGGGGTGCGGCAGATTCGCGACCTGCGGGGGTCGGCCTTTGCCGTGAAGCCGGGTTGGCTTCCTGGCCCCGATTGGGTGGAGATCGACGCTTCCGACCCCAATCGTCCCGTCGAGCAGCCGAAG
The DNA here is from genome assembly GCF_054657095.1 of Hydrogenophilus islandicus. Taxonomy (NCBI): domain Bacteria; kingdom Pseudomonadati; phylum Pseudomonadota; class Hydrogenophilia; order Hydrogenophilales; family Hydrogenophilaceae; genus Hydrogenophilus; species Hydrogenophilus islandicus. The sequence goes on from NZ_BAAHXE010000034.1 coordinate 6,873, forward strand.
GGGACAGCACGGGAGCGGACCGTGGTGCGGCTCCCTGCTTTTGAGCGGGTTGCCGCCGATCCGATCGCCTACGCCCATGCGTCGCGCCTGCTCCACCTGGAGTCGAACCCGTTCAACGCCCGGGCGTTGGTGCAGCGGTACGGCGAAGGGGCGGGGGCGAGGGATCTCTGGCTCAACCCGCCGCCGTTGCCGCTCACCACTGAGGAGATGGACTTCATCTACGATCTCCCTTATGCTCGCCGTCCCCACCCCAGCTATGGCGAGGCGCGCATTCCCGCGTGGGAGATGATCCGTTTTTCGGTGGCCATCATGCGGGGCTGTTTTGGGGGGTGCACCTTTTGTTCGATCACCGAACACGAGGGGCGGATCATTCAAAACCGCTCGCAGCAATCGATCCTGCGCGAGATTGCCGCAATTCGCGACAAAACGCCCGGTTTTTCCGGGCATATCACCGATCTCGGCGGCCCCACGGCGAACATGTACCGCATGCGGTGCAAAGATCCGGCGGTCGAAGCCCACTGCCGCCGTCTCTCCTGTGTCTATCCCGATATCTGTGACAACCTCGGCGGCACCGACCATCAGCCGTTGATCGACCTCTACCGGGCCGCGCGGCAGGTCCCCGGTGTCAAGCTGGTGACGATCGGCTCGGGAGTCCGCTATGACCTTGCGGTGAGAAGCCCGGAATACATCAAGGAGCTGGTGCAGCACCACGTGAGCGGCCGACTCAAGATTGCCCCCGAACACACCGAACCGGGGCCGCTTGCCCACATGATGAAACCAGGGATCGAGACTTTTTACCGGTTTCGCGACCTCTTTATCCACTATTCGCGCGCTGCAGGCAAACGGCAGCAGCTGATTCCCTACTTCATCGCGGCCCATCCAGGGACGACCGACGAGGATATGGTCCGACTTGCCTTGTGGTTGAAACAAAACGGATTCCAGCCCGATCAGGTGCAGACTTTCCTGCCCACCCCGATGGCGCTTGCGACGGCGATGTTTCACGCCGAACGCAATCCGCTCAAACGGCTCGCGGGTGGGGGAGAGCCCGTTGCGGTCGTTCGTAAAGGGCGGCAGCGGCGGCTCCACAAGGCGCTCTTGCGCTGGCACGATCCGGCCAATTGGCCCCTCATCCGCGAAGCGTTGCGGGCAATGGGGCGGCAGGACCTCATCGGTTACGGCCCCAAAGCCCTGGTTCCGCCCGTCGATCCGCCGGAAAGAGGGGAGAAAAAGAGCGGCGCTGCCCGTCGTCGCATCGGGGGTCGCGCGACTGCGGAGCGGGAGCGTGCCAGCCGTGGGTGACGGAAGAGCGCCTACCCCCACGCCGCCCGCGTGGCGCGAGGCATTGCGGTTGATGATGCCCCTGTCGCTCGGGTTGATCCCGTGGTCGATCGCAACGGGACTGACGATGCGCGCGTACGGCTTGAGCGAGTGGGAGGCGGTGGCGATGAATCTCTTCGTCTATGCCGCCACTGCGCAGCTGGGCACGTTGCCCCTGATCGTTGCCGGCGCACCGATCGGCATCGTCTGGCTCACCGCGGCTGTGCTCAACCTCCGTTTTGTGATCTACAGCGCTGCGATTTCGCCCGCTTTTCGTGCGCAGTCCTGGGCACGCCGGGCGCTCGGCAGTTACTGGTTGGTCGATGCGCTCTTTATCGTCTTGGGGGCGCGGCTCAACGCTGAACCCGACCCGGAACGGCGATGGCGGCTCTTTTTTGCCGCGGGGCTCTGGTGTTGGCTTCTGTGGCAGATCTCGGGGCTCGTGGGCATTTTTGCCGCCGAATGGTTGCCGCGCGACTGGCCGCTCACCTTCATGGGGACGATCGCGTTGCTTTTGCTCCTCGTGCCGCTTGCGAAAGAGCCGGTGATGCGGGTGACGGCACTCACCTCGGCAGCGGTTGCGGTGGTGGCGTACGATCTGCCGCTCAAGATCGGTGTGATCATGGCTGTGCTGGCTGGCCTTGCTGCAGGCGGGGCATGGACATGGTTGATGGAGCGCCAGGGGAGAAACCGTGAGCGATCTTCGTGACCTCTCCTCTTGGGGGTATCTGCCGCTCTTTGCGCTCCTCTTTTGGGCGACGTGGCTGACGCGGGGTGCTTTTCTCCTTTGGGGCGAAAGGGTGCAACTGCCGCCCGGGCTTCAGAAGTGGCTGCGCTACGCCCCTGCTGCGGCGCTCGGGGCGCTGGTTGCTCCTGAACTCCTCTTGGTGGGGGGGCATGTCGCGTTCAAACCGGAGTTGATCGCTGCGGGAGCGGTCTTGGTGGTTGCCGCACTCTGGCGCAATCCGTGGGCCCCGTTTGCGATCGGGATGGGGGTAGTGGTGGCGCTGAAAACGCTCTTTGGAGGATAGGTCGAGTGCCCGAGTTGCCCGAAGTGGAGACGGTGCGGCGCGGCTTGGCCCCCCTCGTGGGCGCGCGCTGGGAAGGGGTAGAAGTGCGGCGGGCTGACCTGCGTCGCCCGATCGACGCGGAGCTGCTGACCGCGTGGGTCGGGGCGACCGTTTCGGCGGTGACGCGCCGGGCGAAGGTGCTCGCGTTTCACCTCACGCGGGAAGGGGGGAATGAAGCCTATCTCCGTTTTCATCTCGGGATGAGCGGCCGGCTCTATTTCACCCACCCCGCGGCGGCTTGGCTGCCGCACGAGCATCTGGGGCTCCACTTCTCCGCGGGGTACCTCCGCTTTCGCGACCCCCGCCGGTTCGGGTGGTGTGATCTCGTCTCCGCGACCGAGTACGCCCGCTGGTCGTCACGTCTTGCCCCTGAACCTTTCACCCCCGAACTTACGCCGCAGTTTGCCCAAGCCCAAGCGGGGAGGACGACGATCAAGGCGCTGCTTCTTTCGGGAAAAGTGGTCGTCGGGGTCGGCAACATCTACGCCTGCGAAGCGCTCTTTCAAGCCGGGATCGCGCCGCAGCGCCGCGCCGACACCATGACCTTGAGCGAATGGGCGCGCCTGATCGCCGCGCTCCGGGAAGTGCTTGACGAGGCGATCGCCGCGGGGGGGACGAGCCTGCGCGATTACGTCACCGCCGACGGGTCATCGGGCTGGTTCCAGTTGCGCCTGGCGGTCTACGGCCGCGAGGGGGAGCCGTGCCCGCGCTGCAGCACGCCGGTCGTGCGCGTGACCCAGCAGGGGCGCAGCACCTGGTACTGCCCCACGTGCCAGCCTTCGTGACGATCGCGTACGCGCGCTTTGTGGTACGCTTCCTCTGTTTTGTCCCAGAATGCTTCTCTTCATGGCTTTCGGTCAGTACCTCGACGATTTCGACGCCTGGCGCGCTGCGGTCCGTTTCGCGCTGAAAGAGCTGAAAGCTGCGCTCGTTGAGGCGGGTGTCGCGAACCACCAGCGCGTCGAGCTGCGGCTGCAAGAAGCGTTTGCTGCCGTCGAAGCGCAGCAGTTGCGTGTTGCGTTTGTCGCCGAATTTTCGCGCGGCAAGACCGAACTGATCAACGCTCTCTTCTTTGCCGACCATGCACAGCGGATTCTCCCCTCCCGCACCGGCCGGACCACGATGTGTCCGACCGAGCTCGAGTGGTTCGACGGGGCCGAGCCGCAGGTGTTGCTTTTGCCGATCGAAGCAGCGCGTGACGTGACGTTGCGCGACGCCCGAATGCAACCCCAGCTCTGGGAGCGGCGCCCCTTCGACCCCAAAAAGACCGAATCGGTCCTTGCGACGACCCAGTCGGTTTGCGCCGTCCGGGCGGTCACTGCCGATGAGGCGGAGTCGTTGGGGTTTCGCATTGACCCAAGCGGCGAGCACGGCCTCGAACCCCAGCCCGACGGCACGGTGCTGATCCCCGCGTGGCGCCACGCGATCATCCGTTACCCCCATCCGCTGCTCGCCTCAGGGCTGGTGATCGTGGATACCCCTGGACTCAACGCGATCGGTGCGGAGATCGACCTCACCCTGTCGATCCTTCCTGAATGCCAAGCGATCGTCTTCGTTTTGGGCGTCGATACCGGGGTGACCCGCAGCGACTTGACGATCTGGCGCCGCTTTGTTCAGGCAGGGGGGGATCGCTCTGCGGCTACGCTCGTCGTCCTCAACAAGATCGACGCGCTCGAAGACGGGTTGCGCTCTTCTGATGAGATCGAAGCCGAGATCGACGCTCGGGTTGCCGACGTCGCCCACCATCTGGGCGTCCCCAACGCCCACATCTTTCCCCTCTCGGCGCAGCGGGCGCTCGTGGGGCGCGCGCGCGGCGACGAAGAGGCGGTGCGCCGGTCGCGCATTGCCGAATTCGAAGCGGCGCTCTCTGAGGTCCTCGTCGATCGCCGGTTGGCGCTCTGCGAAGGGCAGCTGGCAACCGCTCTTTCGGGGCTCCTCGCGGTGAGCGGAATCGAGCAGAAGATTGCGGCGGTGAACGATCAGCTGCAGGAGCTCCATGGGTTACGTAACCAAAATCGCGCGCGGATGCACTATGCGCTCAAAAAGGCGCAGGGCGAGAAGGAGGAGCTCGACGCCCTCTACGAGCGGGCGAAAGCGGCGAAGACCCTCTTTGCCCGCGAATCGAAGGCGCTCCTTGAACTGATCGGTCGGCGCCGGATCCGCGCCGAGGTCGACGAGACGATTGCGGCACTGCACCGCGCGAAATTCTCAGCGGGGATGCGCGACGAGATCGCCGCCTTTTTCGACCGCATCGACGCGTGGCTGAAGAACGGCCAACTGAAGCTCAGCGAGCTGCAGACGATGGTGGACAAGATCTACCAGCGCTTTGAAGAGGAGTATGGGCTCGCGTGTGAACGACCGGCTGCCCCCCCTCAATACCAGTCGTTCATTGGCGATCTCGCGCGGGTGCGGGAGGCGGCGCTCGAACAGGTGGCCGGGTGGAGTGTCCTCTTTTCGCACGGGAAACGGCGGGTGATCGAGCAGTTCACGTCGCTCGTTGGCCGCGAGGTCGAAGCGCGGTGGGAGCGGCGCTACCGTCAGTTCCTGGCGTGGGTGCGCGTCGTGATGGTTCCGATGGACGAGGCGCTCGCGGCGCGGGCGGACGCTTTGGCGAAGCGCATGAAGGGGCTTGAACGGATCACTGCGTCGCTCGAACAGCTGGAACCCCAAATTGCGGAACTGGAAGCGGAACTCGCCGAATGGGAACGCCGCCGCAGCCGGGTCGCCGCGGCGATTGATCAAGTGCGCGAGGTCGCTGGCGTCGAATAGTCACGCCCCTTTGAGCCACCCTTCGACTTGCGCCCGGGAGGGGATCCCTCCGGCGTGAACCACTTTGCCGTTGATCACTACACCAGGCGTACTCATCACCCCGTAGCGCATGATCTCGGGAAGCGCTTCGACCTTCTCGATCGTCACCGTGACGCCCAGGGCTTTCGCCACCTCTTCGATCAGTTTCACGGTATTTTTGCAGTTGGCACAACCGGTGCCCAGCACTTTCACGTCCATTTGCGACTCCTTTCAGTTACATGATTGCGTTGAAGAGAAAACCGACGAAGAGAATCCCCGCCGTGACTACGCCGGCAAAGGTGGCGATCAGCGGCAACTTCAAGACATTGCGCAGAATCAACATCTCAGGAAGCGACAGCGCGATGACGCTCATCATGAACGCCAACGTCGTACCGAGTGCCGCCCCTTTATGGATCAGTGCTTCGACCACGGGAATGATCCCCGCCGCATTGGTGTACATCGGCGCCCCCATCACGACCGCCGCGGGAAGGGCCCACCATGGCGCATCCTTGCCGAGGAGCTTGGCGAGCACCTCTTGCGGCACATAGCCGTGAATCCCGGCGCCCACCGCGATCCCCAGGAGCACGTAGGGCCAGACTTTACCGACGATCTCTCGCACGTGGTGCCAGCCGGCGGCAAAGCGGTCGTTCCAGGTGAGCGCCGCACCCGTAGGCTGGTCGGCAAGACCGAGGTGGATCTCCCGGACCCAATCTTGTAAATAGTGCTCCATTTTGAGTTTGCCGATCACGAGCCCAGCAACGATCGCGATCGCGAGACCAGTCACCAGATAGAGCCCTGCCACCTTCCAGCCGAAAAGCCCAAAGAGGAGGGCAAGCGCCACCTCATTGACCATCGGCGCGGAGATGAGGAACGAGAAGGTGACGCCGAGCGGCACCCCCGCCGAGACAAAGCCGATGAAGAGCGGAACCGCCGAACAGGAGCAGAACGGGGTGACGATCCCGAGGAGCGCCGCCAAGAGATTGCCGATCCCGAGCCGCTTGCCGGAAAGAAGCGCTCGGGTCCGCTCTGGCGCGAAAAAGGTCTGGACGATCCCCATCACAAAGACGATGCCGAGAAGAAGGAGCAGCACCTTCGGGGTGTCGTAAAAGAAGAAGTGGACCGCTTCGCCGAGATGGGTCTCCCGCGATAGCCCCAGGAGGGCGACCACCGCGTCGGCAAAACGGGTGAGGTTACTGTACGCGAGGAACCAGAGCACTGCGGCGACGGGAATGCCCAAAGCCCAGCGGAGCGCCACGGGCTCTGCGGTAGCCTGTTGCGGTGCTGCCTCCCCTTCGGAAGGGAAGTTGGGTGCTGTTGGGGCTGGGGTCTCTTTCATTACGGTCACTCCTGGGAAAGATCGACTGGTTGGGGAGAATCGACCGGTTTGGGTGCGTCGGCCCCTTGCGCCGGTTCAAACCACGCTGCAGCAACGTTCGACTCCGATCGCAGCGTTGAACAGACCTCCGGCTGGCGGGCGCAACACGCCTCAGTGAGATAGGCGATGAGGGCGTGCATCCGCGGGATCACCGCCCGATAGCGCACGAAACGCCCCTCCTGCTCGCTGACAACGAGCCCGGCACGCTCCAAGGTCTTCGCGTGGAAGGTCACCTGACTCGGACTCATGTTGAGCGCTGCGGCGATCTCACCGGCAACAACCCCCTCGGGGGCCTCGCGCACGAGCAGACGAAAGAGCGCAAGGCGTGGTAGCGACGCGAGCGCCGCAAGGGCCGAAACCATCTCTTCAGCGGTCATTTTGACTTTTCAAAAAATCTTGAAACGTTAGCGATAAAAAAACCAACCTGTTCGGTTGGTTGCGGGGGCAGGATTTGAACCTGCGACCTTCGGGTTATGAGCCCGACGAGCTACCGGACTGCTCCACCCCGCGTCACGAGAAGCGAATCATAACATAGTGGAAAAGAAAGTCAACCCCGATTGCGACAGGGTTTCTTGCGTTTGCGGAAATCTGGGATAATCGCGGCGTCTTGCTCGAGGTCCAACGTGTTCCCACCCCGCTTTCACATTCCTGACGCTGCCGATTGGCGTGAGCCCCCCCAAGAGCCGTGGCCGTTGCCGAGGGATGCGGCGCACCATGCCCAGGTCCGGCGGCTCGCTGTGGGCGACGCGATCGCGCTCTTCGACGGCGAGGGGCGCGAGTGGCACGGGGTGGTCGTGCGGGTGGGACGGCGTGAGGTGGCGGTGGGGCAGTTGTGCGCAGTCGAACCTCTCCCGGAACCGGCTGCGCCGCGCGTGCTCGCCACGGCGCTCCTGCCGGCCGAGCGGCTCGACTGGGTGGTGCAGAAGGGGACGGAACTCGGGATGACCCACTGGGTGCCGCTCGTCACCGCCTTCAGTCAGGTGGCGTTCGACTCCGAGCGAGGGGAGAAGAAGCGGCACCACTGGCGGCAGGTGGCCGCGAGCGCCGCGGCGCAGTGTGGGCGAGCGCGGGTACCAGAGATTCTGCCGGTGACCGATCTTCACCACCTCCACGAGCGGCTGACCGAGTGGCGACTTGCGCCGCTCACCTGGTTCTGGTTGCAACCGGGGGGGCAGGTGCTCCCCGAGATCAGCCCGCCCCATGGGGGCGCCCTCTTTGCGGTCGGCCCTGAAGGGGGGTGGCGGGAGGATGAGACGCGCTATTTCGCGACCCAACAGGGGGTGCAGCTCACGCTCGCCCCCTGGGTGTTGCGCGCCGAGACGGCGGCGGTGGCGGTGCTGGCGCAGGCAGCAGTGTGGTGGCAGGCGAAGGGAGCGGTAAGCGCCAAATGAGACAGCGAAGCACCAATCTGAAAGCGGGGCGAGAAGCGCCCGAAGCGATGGTCCCCATCGCGCTTGAAGACAAAGGGGCGGTTGCCCAGTTTGTCGCGTGGTTGCGCCACTCGGCCCCCTACATCCACGCCTTTGGCGGCAAGACCTTCGTCGTTGCCTTCGACGGCGAGGTGGCGCAGGGCGAGCGGATGCAGCGGCTCGCCTACGACTGCAACCTTCTTGCGGCGTTGGGGATTCGCCTGGTGCTCGTCCATGGGGCGCGGCCGCAGATCGACGCCGAAATGGCGCGGCGCGGGCTGACCCCGATCTTCCACCGCGGGCAGCGGGTGACCGATGCCGAAGCGCTCGAGTGTGTGAAGGCGGCGCAGATGGTGACCCGGCTCGAGATCGAAGCGAAGCTCTCGCAGGGGCTGCCCAACACCCCGATGGCGGGGAGCTTCATGCGGGTGACCGGGGGGAACTACCTCGTTGCGCGACCGCTCGGGGTGATCGACGGGGTCGATTACCTCTACACCGGCGCGGTGCGCAAAGTGATTGCTGAGGAGATCGAAGCGGACCTCGAGCAGGAGAATGTCGTCTTGATCTCGCCGATCGCCGCTTCGCCCTCGGGCGAGATCTTCAACCTCACGATGGAGGAGGTCGCCGCAGAAGTGGCAGTAGCGCTCCACGCCGAAAAGCTGATCTTTCTCTGCGACGCCGAAGGGATTCCCGCGGAAGAGGGTGGGATTGAAGCGTCGCTCACGGTGACCGAAGCGCAGCAGCGCTTCGACCGCTTGAGCGAACAACTCAGCGAGGATCTCAAAAGCTACCTCCCCTTCGCGATCGACGCAGTGCGCCGCGGAGTGCGCCGCGCCCACCTCATTTCGCGCGAGCTCGACGGCGCGATTCTGCTCGAGTGCTTCACCCATTCGGGCGTCGGGACGATGATTACCCGCAACCCGGTCTTTCGTTTCCGCGACGCGACGAGCGAAGATGTTCCGGCGCTCATTGCGCTGATCGCCCCGATGGAGGCCGACGGGACGCTGGTGCGGCGCAATCGCGAGCTCCTGGAGCAGGAGATCGGGCGCTTCATTCTCGTCGAACACGATGGGGTGGTGGTGGGTTCTGCCGCCCTCTACCCCTTCTCCGAGGAGAAGGCAGGGGAGTTGGCGTGCCTTGCCGTCGCGCCCGAATACCGCCGTGCTGGAATCGGCGAGGAGCTCCTCCATCGGATCGAGGCGCGCGCCCGCGCCGCGGGGCTCGAGAAGCTCTACGTCCTCACCACCCGCACCGCCCACTGGTTCCTCGAGCGCGGCTTCGTCGAGGTAGGCGTGGACCACCTTCCGAAACAGAAGCGCGAACTTTACAATTACCAGCGCCGCAGCAAAGTCTTCGTCAAAACCCTCACGGGATAGGAAACCGTCATGAGAACCGTCTTTTGCGTGAAACTCCAAAAAGAGGCTGAAGGGCTCGAACGGCCACCGGTTCCGGGGCCGCTGGGTAAGCGGATCTATGAGCAGGTCTCGAAAGAGGCGTGGCAACAGTGGCAGCGCTACCAGACAATGCTCATCAACGAGTACCGCTTGAACCTCCTCGACCCCCAGGCGCGTAAGTATTTGCAGGAGCAGATGGAGCAGTTCCTCTTTGGCAGCGGCGCGGGGCCCGAAGCGATCCCCAATTACGTCCCGCCACAGAGCTAAGCCGCGCACGCACCCTTTCGGGACGGGCGCGGTAGGTTCAGGCGCTTGCGAGGGGCGTCGGGCTACTCGGAACCGTCGTCGGCAGTCTCGGCAGAGGTCGCGCTGCGGTAGCGAACATCCTTCCCTTCGACGGCGAAGATGACGTGCTCGACGATGTTCTTCGCGTGGTCGCCCACCCGCTCGAGCGCTTTGGCGATGAAGATGAGTTCAATCGACTGCGAAATCGTGCGCGGATCCTCCATCATGTAGGTGATGAGTTCGCGCAGAATTCCTTTGAACATCAGGTCGACCTCTTTGTCGCGCGCGAGGATCTCGCCCGCTTCGCGGTCTTCGAGCCGCGCGTAGAGGTCAAGGGCGCTGTGGAGCATCTCGACGCTCGTGCGGGTGATCAGTTCCAGTTCAACGCTCGGGGTAAACGACGGCTGCCGCTCAAAGAGCCGCTGTCCCGCCTTGGCGATCTTTTTCGCCTCGTCCCCGACCCGCTCGAGGTCGGTCGCGATCTGCATCGTCGCGAGCGCCAACCGCAGGTCGCTTGCGGCTGGGGCGTTGCGGACGATCAGATGGACCGTTTTGTCGAAGACTTCGCGATCTTCGGCGTTGATTTCGCGTTCTTTGGCCCGCACCGCCTCGAGGAGATCGACGTTGCCGGTGCGCACCCCCTCCACCGCGCGGCGAACCTGCTCCTCGACCGCTCGTCCCATCGTGAGCACGAGGGTCCGCAGCTCGTTGATCTCTTTGTCAAAAACGGAGAGGGTGTGCGGTTTCAGGTTCATCGGGGGGCTCCATCTTCCTCAGTCGACCCAATGGTAGCACGGGATTGTGACGGTTCGATGACACGCTAAGCGCGGACAAACCGCTCGACCCCCTTCTCGGTCCCGAGGAGCAGCACATGGGCCGCCTGCAGCGCGAAGATGCCGTTCGTCACCACCCCGGGGATGTCGTTGATGCGCCGCTCCAGCGCGAGCGGGTCGTCGATCGCAAGCCCGTGCACGTCCAAAATGAGGTTGCCGTTGTCGGTGACGAACCCTTCGCGCAACTTCGGTTCGCCGCCGAGCTCCTGGAGCTTGCGCGCGACAAACGCCCGCGCCATCGGAATCACCTCAACCGGCAGGGGAAAGCGGCCGAGGCGCGCCACCCGTTTGCTCGCGTCGCAGATGCAGATGAAGCGCTCGCTCATCGCTGCGACGATCTTTTCGCGGGTGAGCGCCCCGCCTCCACCTTTGATCATGCAGAAGTTGGGGTCGATCTCGTCGGCCCCGTCGATGTAGAGCGCAAGCGACGTCACCGCGTTCGCGTCGATCACCGGCACCCCAATCGCCTGGAGCCGCGCCGTGGTCGCTTCGGAACTCGAGACGGCACCAGCGAGCTTTTTGCCGCTTCTTCCGAGCGCGTCGATAAAGCAATTGACCGTGGAACCGGTGCCGACACCGATCACCATGCCGTCGGCGACCTCCGCGACCGCCGCTTCGCCGACCAGGCGCTTCAGGGTGTTTTGATCCATTGCAACTCCTTCTGTGGTGGTCACAAAATCGCCTCGAACGGGAGGTAGTCGACGACCGCCCCCGCCGCGAGATCCCCCGCTTCCGCAGGCAGGACGAGAAAACCCGTTGCCCGCGTCATCGAGCTCAAAATGCCGGAGCCTTGCGCCCCTGCAACCCGCGCAACGAGCGCATTCCCCTCGCGCGCGACGGTCGCCCGCAGATACTCCTGCCGCCCCGGCTTTTTGCGGATCGGGTGGGCGAGCACCGCAGGAATCAGGAGCGGTGGCCGGACGGGGTTCTCCCCTTGGAGGGTGCGGAGCGCGTCGCGAACGAACGCGGTAAAGGCGACGACGACGGCGACGGGATTGCCGGGCAGGCCAAAGAGCCAGGCGTTGCCGATCCGGCCAAACGCGAGGGGTCGCCCCGGTTTGATCGCGAGCTGCCAGAAGTGGACCTCGCCCAATTCGGCCATCATCTGGCGGATGAAGTCGGCTTCGCCCACCGAGACGCCGCCCGAGGTGAGGATCACGTCGGCATTTTCGGCGGCGAGGGTGAAGCGCTCGCGCAAGAGTTCCGGCTGATCGGGGGTGATCCCGAAGTCGAGGAGCTCACACCCAAGGCGGCGAAGGAGCGCCGAGAGGGTGTGGCGGTTGCTGTCGTAGATCTGACCCGGCGCGAGCGGTTCGCCGATCGCGGCGATCTCGTCGCCGGTGGAGAGCACCGCGCACCTCAGCCGCCGAACGACCCGAACCGCTCCGATCCCGAGCGAACCGATCAGCCCAAGTTCCGCCGGCCCAAGGCGCCGGCCGGCCGGCAACGCCACTCCCCCCGCGGCAAGATCTTCGCCGGCGCGCCGCAGGTGTTGCCCCATCTTTTGCCCCGGGGGAATGGTGACAATCTCGCCTTCGACGGTGCACACCTCTTGCGGGACGATCGTGTCGGCGCCGGTCGGAATCTCCGCGCCGGTCATGATCCGTACGCTACTTGCGGGGGTGAGCGCCCCTGTGAAAGGGTGGCCGGCAAAGGCGGCGCCGATCACTTTGAGCCGCGTCGGGTGGCTCGGGTCGAGGTCGGAGTAGCGCACGGCAAAGCCGTCCATCGCCGCGTTGTCGTGCGCCGGGACGTTGAATGGGGCGACGATTGGTTCCGCAAGGATGCGGTTGAGCGCCTCGGGTAGCGTCACCCATTCCCACGCGGTGAGGGGCCTCAATGCCTCCTGAATGGCTTTTTGCGCGTCGAGCACAGAGCGCACAGCTTCTCTCCAGAACAGTTCGTTAGAAAGATTGTAGCGCGGCGGCGCGATTTTTGCGGCGGGGGCGCGCATGGCCGGACCATTGACCCGGTCTGAGCTTCTTGGCTATGATGCCGAAGGGGCGGTGACCCGCTTCATTCTCACAGGAGTTCAAATTGAACCGAGTTGTAAACCCCTTCTCGTTTTACGAAAAGATCCGCCAACAGGCGCCCAAATTCTTCTCGCTGGTACAAATAGCGGCTCGCCAAGCCCACAACGAAGCGGAGTTTCAGCGCCAGGTGAACAACCACATCGAGCAGTTTGCGAAGGAATTGGGCGTGGCGCTCCAGATGCGCGAGCAGTACACTTTGGCAACGGGGCGGGCCGACGCAGTCTACAACCGTTTGGTGATCGAATACGAACCCCCTGGTTCGCTGCGCAGCCACTTCGACCACCAGCATACCCGCCACGCCGTCGACCAGGTCAAAAACTACATCCTCGGCTTGGCGCACGCCGAACGCCACGACCGCGACCGCCTGCTGGGGGTCGCCTTTGATGGCCACTATTTCATCTTCGTCCGTTACCACGACGGCCACTGGGTGATCGAAGAGCCGCTGAAAACCACCGCTGTCTCGTGCGAGCGCTTCCTGCGTGCTTTGTTCTCCCTCTCCTCGGGCCGCGCGCTGATTCCCGAAAACCTCGTAGAAGATTTTGGTAGCGACAATGACCTGAGCCGTCAAGTCACTCGCGCCTTGTACAACGCCTTGGCGGCCCCTCGCGCAGGGCTTACCGATCGCCTCTTTGAGCAGTGGAAGCTCTTCTTTGGCGAGACTGCTGGCGCGGACGCCGCCGCGGGCGAACTGAAACACAAAAAGGAGCTGCGCGCCTTTGCCCGCGGGATGGGATTAGGGGGCGCAGAGGTCGAGATGGCGCGCTTTCTCTTTGCCCTCCATACCTATTTCTCCTTTCTGGTGAAAAACATCGCCCGGCTTGTGTTGCAGGCCTACGCGAGCGGCACGCTCGGGACGACACCGCTCACGACCCTGGCGAGTCTGGAGGGAGAGGCGTTGCGGCGCGAATTGCAGCGGCTGGAAAGCGGCGACCTCTTCCGCATCCTCGGCATCAAAAACCTTCTCGAGGGTGACTTCTTCTCCTGGTACCTGGATGCCTGGAACGGCGAGATCGAAGAGGCCCTGCGCCAAGTGCTGGCTCGCCTCGCTGACTACAACCCGGCCACCGTGCAGGATGACCCCTACAGCGCCCGCGACCTCCTCAAAAAGCTCTACCACTACCTGCTGCCGCGGGAGATTCGCCACGACCTCGGAGAGTTCTATACTCCAGATTGGCTCGCGGAACGGTTGCTGACCCAGTTGGGCGAGCCGCTCTTCCGGATGCCCAAGCCCGGCGGCGCGCACATCCCCACGCCCAACAAACGCCTGCTTGACCCCGCGTGCGGTTCAGGGACCTTTCTCGTGTTGGCGATCCGCGCGCTCAAAGCCAATTGCTTGCAAGCGGGTTTTGCCGAAGCCGACACCCTCGACTTCATCCTCAACGGGGTGGTGGGGATCGACCTCAACCCGCTCGCGGTGACCGCCGCCCGGGTCAATTATCTTCTCGCGATCGCCGACCTGCTCCCCTACCGCCGCCGTGAGGTCGAGATTCCCGTCTATTTGGCTGATAGCATTTTGACCCCCGCCCGCGGTAACCTCTTCGAGCAAGACCGGCGCATCCTCGAGACGGTCGTCGGACCCCTCGCCGTCCCGGAGGTGATCGACACCCGCGCCGAGATGGAGCGGCTGACCGCCCTGCTCGAAGAGTACGTGGCGGGAGATTTTGCAACCCAATCCTTCCTCGCGCGCTGTCAGCGGGAAATCCCGGACGTGGCCCAAGCCGCAGGGGCCGAAGCGGTTCTTGCTGAACTCTACGAGAAGCTGCGCGACCTGCACCGTCGCGGGCTCGATGGCATCTGGGCGCGGGTGCTCAAGAACGCCTTCATGCCCCTTTTCCTCGAACCGTTTGATTACGTGGTCGGCAACCCCCCTTGGATCAACTGGGAGAGTTTGCCGCAAGGTTACCGCGAGCGCACGAAAGTGCTTTGGGCGAGCTACGGCCTCTTTGTCCACGGCGGAATGGAGACGATCCTTGGTCAGGGGAAGAAAGATCTCTCGACCTTGATGACCTATGTCGCCGCCGACCGCTACCTCAAAGAGGGAGGAAAACTCGCTTTTGTCATCACCCAAAGCGTTTGGAAGACTGCCGGTGCGGGGCAGGGTTTTCGCCGCTTCCGTTTGGGACAAGATAGGGCACCGCTTCAGGTGCTCCACGTCGATGACCTCAGCAGCCTGCAGGTCTTTGAGGGGGCGAGCACCCGCACCAGCGTTTTCGTGGTGCGCAAGGGGGCGCCCACCCGCTACCCTGTGTCCTACACCTACTGGAAGAAGACGGCGCGTGGCCAGGGACTCGATTACGACAGCACGTTGGACGAGATCCTGGCGCAGACCGAGCGGCTGCGGTTTTACGCTACGCCCGTCGATCCCAACGACCCCACCAGCGCCTGGCTCACTGCCCGCCGCAAGGCGATCAGTGCGGTGCGCAAAGTGCTCGGGCCGTCGGAATACCAAGCGCGGGCCGGGGTGTGTACGTGGGCCAATTCGGTCTACTGGCTGGAGATCGTCGTCCGACGGCCTGACGGCCTGCTGGTGGTGCGCAACGTCACCGAAGGCGCGAAACGGGAGGTCGAGGCCGTTACCGCCGACCTGGAACCGGACCTTGTCTATCCGCTCCTGCGCGGGCGCGACGTGCAACGCTGGCAGGCGCAGCCCTCGCTCCACATCCTGATGGTGCAGGACCCCAAAAAGCGGCGCGGTCTGGACGAAAGCCTGGTCCAGCAGCACTACCCCAAGACGTGGACTTACCTGAAGCGCTTTGAAGAGGTGCTTCGCGAGCGCTCCGGTTTCAAGCGCTACTTCACCCGCACGCAGGGGCGCCAGGCGGTCGAGACCGGGCCGTTCTACTCGATGTTCAACGTCGGCGACTACACCTTTGCTACCTGGAAGGTGGCTTGGACTCGCGTTGGCAATGACATCCAAGCTGCATGTGTTGGATCTGTTTCCGTGTTCGGCGTCGAGAAGCCGATCATTCCATTGGAAACTGCAACTATGGTGGCTTTCGATTCCAGAGAAGAAGCTTACTATTTCTGCGGATACGTAAATTCCAGTCTGTTTCGCTTGAGTGTGAAATCCTATTCAGTCCATGGTACCGGTGGTTTTGCTTCCCCCCATATTCTAACTAACATTAGAGTTCCCACTTTTGAATCATCAAACCCGCTGCACACCAGTATTGCTCAACTCTCCCAACGCGCCCACGCGCTGGCTCCCGCGGCCTATGCGGGCGACGAAGCTGCCCGCGACCAATTACAACAGGTGGAAGCGGAAATTGACCGCGCCGCCGCCCGGCTGTGGGGATTGACCGATGAGGAGCTCCAGGAGATTCAAGCCAGTCTGCGGGAGTTGAAGGAGTGACGCCGTGCTCGAGCGCATCGTCGTGAGAGGCTACAAATCTTACAGATTGAAGTTAGAAAAGCAAAATTGTAAAATCGGCGCATGATCAAGCGACAAGCTGCAGACCTTTCGCTGCTTTTGGCGCGCGTTTTTCCGATTGTGGCGATCACCGGCCCGCGCCAATC
>NZ_BAAHXE010000035.1:0-22036 GCF_054657095.1 Hydrogenophilus islandicus
GTGTCGCGAGCCGTCAGCGGCGGTAGCGCAGCGGCATCTCCTCCTCGGGAATGCGGTAGGCTTCCTCTTCTGCAGCGCCAAACTCAGAATGCTCCTCTTCCAAGGAGAGGAGTTCGATCATCTGGCGGGCGAATTGCCGGGCCACGTTGTTGAGGGGGGTGGGAAGGTGGGCGGGGATGTTTTTGAGGAGCAGCAGCTTCGTCGCCGAGAGGGCGGGAACGGGGCGGACGATCCGGTCACGGTAGGGGGCCATCATCTGTGCGACGAGCCGGTCGGCCGCCTCCCGTTGCCAGCGGTTCGCGACAGGCCACTGCGACGGGACGGCGTAGGCGCGGGGGTACTGTTCGAGGTCACGGAGCACGGTGCGGATATCTTCCGCCGATTCGCGAAACGGTAGCAACGCGAGGTCGGCGAGCGCGTAGAGCCGTTTGTCGACCTCGGGGCGGTTGCCACCCCCGTCGAGCACGCCGACCCAATCGTCGAGGGTGCGCAGTTTCGTGACGATCCGCTCGAGGGTGGCTGGCGAGCGGGCGTCGGCGATCACGTAGCGCCGCCCGTCGGGGTTGAGCGGTTCGCGTGCCGTGTCGGTGAGGATGCACGCCGATTTGTGGCCGAGCATTCCGAGCCCATGGCACAAGAGGTGCGAGAGGGTGGTCTTCCCCGTTCCCCCTTTGTTGCCGATGATCGCGATCAAGATGGCCATCGCCGCGACTCCTTGCTCTCCGTTATCTTGGGCGTAGACTAACGGCGCAACGCGCAATTTCTTGAGGAGAAAAGTGCGCAAAAAGAGGCGCTATTCAGAAACGGTACCAGTAGAGGACCCGCCGTCCCGCCTCGTCGAGCGGTTCGACGCGAAAGGGTTCAGCGTGGGGGAGGGGGAAGGTGTTGCTGATCAGCACCGCGCCGGGAGGGAGCTCGCGCTCTGCTTTCCCTTCGACCCGGGCCATCGGCGCGGGGGAGAGAAAGGCGTAGAGGTAGTCGTACCCCGTCCACGGTTCAGCAAAAAAGTCGGCGGCACGGTAGGTGAGGTTCTTCTGCCCCTGACCCTGGCGCTTGGCGATCCACAAGGGAAGCGGTGCATTTTCGATGCCGATAAAGGTGCCGTTGGGAAAGCGGCGGGCAAGCGGTAAGAGGAGCGCTCCCGTGCCGCTCCCGAGGTCGAGAAAGCGAAAGGGGCGGTTTTTCGGGAGATGCGCGGCAATCGCCTCGACGGCGCGGGCGTTGGAGAGGTAGAGGGGGACCCGCGTAGTGAAGACGTTGCGAAAAATAAGGAGCAGCAACAGGAACGCCGCGAGGTACCACAACGGCGAAATCTCAAGCCGTTGCGCGGCCAGGACCGCAGGCATGAAGAGGAGATGAATGGGGAGCCACCACCGCGGACTTCTAAGGAGCCAGGCGGTAAGCGCTGCGGTCGTTCCCTGTAAGGTGACAACTACCCATGGGGAGCCGATCGTTCCCCCCGCCTGGACCCAAAGAAAAACAGCCAGCCACCCCGCGAGTTGCGCGAGGAAGGCTTGCATTAGTGGGGGGAGATGGGGCATCGGATGTCGGTAGGCTCGGTCCCGCGCCACCTTTTTTATAGGGCTCCTGGGTGCGACGTCGCGTTAGCGAAGCGTTTTGGCGCCGTTTTGGCTGGTGGCGTTTGCGGTGACGGGCATCGTGGCGTTCATTCCGTAGAGGCTTTGCGCCCGCTGGACCGCGTAGGAGGTCTGCGTCGCTGTCGCCGGTTGTGTTGCGGGTGCGCCATTCCCAGCGGTAGGGGCGTTGGCATTGGCCGCTAAAGCTGCCGAGGAGAGCGTGACGCGGACACTTTCGCGTGGTGCACTGGAGCCCACTCCCCCCGCCGTGGGTGCGGCGGGCTGAGAGCGCTTCGTCTCGGTGAGCCGTTGAACCTCGGCTGGGGACGCTGCTGAGGTGCTGAGCCGTTCACCCGTCGGCCCGATCATGCCAAATCCCGCGATGTTGAACATGGAAAACCGTCCCTTTTACCGCTTGATATTTCTAATGTAGCGGCAAAAAGAGAAATTTGCAACCCGATCATTGTGGGGGATTTGCCCACGGCAGCGCGATCGCGAGCGCCCAAGGGAGAATAATGAGTGCTGCGGCATTGCCGACGAGCACCATCGACGCGACCAGCTCAGGTTGTTGCTGGTAGCGTTCGGCGAAGAGGTAGTTGAGCACCGCTGGGGGGAGTGCGCCAAAAAGGAGGATCATCGCGCGCTCAAGCGGCGGAAAGGGGTGGTCGACCGCCTCAGCAAGAGCCAGAGTCACCAGGGCGAGCGTGACGCCGGCGAGCGGGCGGGCGATCGCGACGATCGCACCGTCGAGAAGCGCGGTGATTTGCGCCGTCGCGAGCCGAACCCCGAGCGCAAAGAGCATCAGCGGGATCGAGATTTCGCCGACCATCTGGATCGCCGTGAGGAGCGGTGGCCAGAGGGCGACGCCACTCATGCCGACGGCCAAGCCGGCCAACGAGGCGAGCACGACCGGCACCCGCCACACCTCCCACCAGCGGAACCGGTGGTCGAGCAGCCAGACGCCATAGGAGAAGTGGAGGAGGTTGCTCACGAGAAAAAGGGTGACTGCGGCGGGAAGTGCTGAATCGCCAAAGGCAAGGAGCGCGAGTGGAATTCCGAGGTTGCCGCAGTTGTTGAACATCATCGGCGGTACCACCGTTCGGGTCGGGCGGCGCATCCCCTTCGCCAGAAGCCAACCGGCTACCCCGGAGCCGACTACCAGAATCAGCGCCGCCAGGGCAAGGGGGCCAAATTGCGCCCAGTGAATCGGTTTGTTCGCGAGCGCGTGGAAGACGAGCGCCGGGACAAAAACGTCCATGTTGAGGCGGTTTGCGGAGGCCAGATCGGGGCGTTGGCGCGCGCCGACCCAGATGCCGAGTGCGACGATCGCAAAGAGGGGAAAGAGGATCGCGACGATCCGGTTCAAGAGTTCCACCTGTTGCGCTTCCCGGAGGATGAGGGCGAACGGGGTGACTACAGCACGTAGCGCGCGAGGTCGTCGCTGCGCGCGAGGTCACTCAGCCGCTCGTCGACCTCAGGGGCATCGATCACCACCTCTGCCGGGCACTCCGGCGTCCCGGCGGCGAACGCCACCTCTTCCACGAGCTTCTCCATCACCGTGTAGAGACGGCGCGCGCCGATGTTTTCGACCCGCTCGTTGACCTGCCAGGCGATTTCCGCGATCCGCCGCACCGCCGCGTCGGTGACCCGCAGCGTCACCCCTTCGGTGGCGAGCAGCGCCTGGTACTGGGTGATGAGGTTCGCTTCGGTGCGGGTGAGGATCGCGACGAAGTCATCGACCGAGAGCGGCTCCAGTTCGACCCGAATCGGGAAGCGTCCTTGCAGTTCGGGGATGAGGTCGCTCGGTTTGCTGAGGTGAAATGCCCCGGAGGCGATAAAGAGGATGTGGTCGGTGCGCACCGTGCCGTATTTGGTGGTGACGCTCGTCCCTTCGACCAGGGGGAGAAGGTCGCGCTGAACCCCTTGGCGCGAAACGTCAGGGCCGCGGCCGTCGTCGCGCCCGGCGATCTTGTCGATCTCGTCGAGAAAGACGATGCCGTTCTGTTCGGCGTTGGCGATCGCTCGCCGCTTGACCTCCTCGTCGTCGAGAAGTTTGGCCGCTTCCTCCTCGGTAAGCGCCGCGATCGCTTCGGCAACGGTCATTTTGCGCCGCTTCTTCTTGCCGCCAATCGCCTGGAAAAGCCCCTGAAGCTGCTCGGTGAGCTCCTCCATTCCGGGGGGACCCATCACGTGGGCGGAGAGGGTGGGTTCACGCACCTCGATTTCGATCTCTTTGTCGTCAAGTTCTCCGCGCAGGAGCTTGTCGCGGAACTTGCGACGGGTGGCGTTCTCCTCACCTCGCGGCTCGGGGGGTGGGGTTTCGCTGGCAAAGAGGGCGGCAAGCCCGGTTGCCGGGGTGTCGCTGCGCGGCGGGGGGAGGAGCGTGTCGAGGATCCGCTCGATCGCGGCAGTGCGCCCCTTTTCCCGAACGGCGGCAAGCGCCCGTTCGCGCTCCTCTTGGATCGCCACTTCGACGAGGTCGCGGATGATCGTGTCGACATCTTTGCCGACGTAGCCCACCTCGGTGAATTTGGTCGCTTCGACTTTGACAAAGGGGGCCTGGACGAGGCGCGCGAGGCGGCGCGCGATCTCGGTCTTCCCGACCCCGGTGGGACCGATCATCAGGATGTTTTTCGGTGTGATCTCGTGGCGCAGCGGCTCGGGAACCCGCGCGCGGCGCCAACGGCTTCTGAGTGCGAGCGCCACCGCCCGTTTCGCGGCGCGCTGGCCGACGATAAATTTGTCGAGTTCGGCAACGATCGCTTGGCAGGTGAGGTTCTGTTCGCTCATTCGAGCACCTCAATCACGTGGTTCTGGTTGGTGTAGATGCAGAGTTCGCCAGCGATTTTGAGCGCCTCCGCGACGACCGCTTTCGCGGGGAGCTCCGTGTGGCGTAGAAGCGCCTTCGCGGCCGAAAGGGCGTAGGCGCCCCCTGAGCCGATCGCGACGACATCCTCTTCGGGTTCCAAGACGTCGCCGGTTCCGGTGAGAATGAGGAGATGGTCGCGGTCGGCAACGGCGAGCATCGCCTCGAGCCGCCGCAGCACCCGATCGGTGCGCCAATCTTTCGAGAGTTCAACCGCGGCGCGCAAAAGCTGCCCTTGGTGCTTCTCGAGCTTCGCTTCGAATCGTTCAAAGAGGGTGAAGGCGTCGGCGGTGGCGCCGGCAAAACCGGCAAGCACCCGGCCGTTGTAGAGGGTGCGGATTTTGCGCGCCGTCCCTTTGACGACGATCGAGCCGAGGGTCACTTGGCCGTCACCCCCTAGGGCGACTTGGCCGTTGCGGCGAACGCCGACAATCGTGGTACCGTGCAATGAGGTCATCCGCTTCGCTCTGGTTACCGGGTGAAAGCGCTATTGTCGGCGAATTGGACAAACGGCGCAAGGCCGGCAAGGGGGGTGACCAGCGTCAACCAGAAAGGGGCCCGGTGAAAAAGTAACAGCGCACCGGGGCGGTTGCGGATGAGCGGCGCAATCTGGTGGCGAATCTGGTGCGCGAGCGTCGCGAGCGTCACGAAGGGCCACGCGCGCAACCGATGGGCGAGGAGGGTGACCGGGAGTTGCGCCGAATCGATCGCTTGGGTGAGGCGGCGGAAGATCACTGGGGTGTGGGTGTCGTTGCAATGCGGGGGAAGAAGCAGCCCCTCGTCGCTTGCCCCCTTGGTGCTGGTCGTGGGGGGGGCGGGGGAAGCGTCGGCCGACACATTCTCCGCCTGCAGCGACCACTCCGGAGGGGTCCGGTCGAAGCGCACGGCGTACTCGAGCGACAAGGCTTCCACCTCGTCGCGGAGCCCCATCGCGTTGAGCCAGAGGAGCACGAGCGCAACCATCTCGGGGGGGGCGTCGAAGGTGGCCGCGGGGTGGAAAAGGGCGATCGCCTGGTCTAAGCCGCGCCAACGGATCCGGCTCCCTGCGCGGATTCGCTCCTCGAGGGCCTGAGCGATCACCTGCGCTGCTTCGGGCGAAAGAACGCGCAGGTCGGAGAGGTCGAAGAGCAAGGCTTCACTCGCGGGCCAGCTCCGGACGAACGGGGTCACATTCTGGCCAGTGAGTTGCGCCGGCCAGCGAATCGCCTGCCGTCGCTCTCGTTGCCGCTCGATCTCCGGTGTCTTGAGCGCAAAAGGGGGGAGTTCGCCGAACGTTTCGGCATAGTGTTGGGTGAGCTGCTCCAGTGTAGCGGCCTCTTCCAGGAGGAGCAACGTCTCATGCGCGAGTTGCCAATAGGCCAGTTCTTTGCTTTTGCTCTCGACCTTGGCGCGCAGGATTGTCCATGCGTCTTGAGGCTCACCGTTGGCGATGAGGAGCGCCGCCCGCTCCAGGTCACTTGCCGAGAGGCGTACGACCGCCTCCACACCCGCTAGGAGCGGCGCGAGGTAAGAGGGAACGGTGTGCGGAGAGGGGGGAGACCAGTTCATCGCGCTAATGGTAGCATGGGAAGAGACTGGAAAAAGGGGCGGGGCGGGGGTAAAATTACTCGCTTCTCGTTTTTTACTGATTCTCTGATGACGCCGACGGCCGACCTCTCTTTGTGGCATCTCATCTCCCAGGCGAGCCTTCCAGTTCAGCTCGTGATGGGGGTTTTGCTCACCTTGTCGCTTCTTTCATGGTACTGGATTTTTCGCAAAATTTTTCAGATCCGCACGGCGCGCGCAGCGTCTGACCGCTTTGAAACCCTCTTCTGGCGGATGCCCAACTTGACCGAATTGGCCGAACGGGTGGAGCAGCGCATCGACCACGCGGGTCCGATGGAGGTGGTTTTTCTTGCCGGTTATCGCGAGTGGTTGCGGCAGCGGCGGAGCAGCAACCCCGAAGTCGATAGCATTCGCCGGGCGATGCAGGCAGCCTACCAGCGCGAGATCGACGCGCTGGAGGCCCATCTGGCGTTCTTGGCGTCGGTGGGATCGGTTTCGCCCTACATCGGCCTTTTCGGAACGGTCTGGGGGATCATGAACTCGTTTCGCGGGCTTGCGAACATGACTTCGGCAACGCTCGCGCACGTGGCGCCGGGGATCGCTGAAGCGCTCGTCGCGACCGCGATCGGACTCTTCGCTGCGATTCCGGCGGTCATTGCCTACAACCGCTTCACCCACGACGTAGAACGGCTAGCGGTTCGCTTCGAGACCTTTATCGACGAACTGACCAACGTCTTGCAGCGGCAAATCGGCCGCTGATTGCTGCAAGGAGCCCCGATGGCGCGCCGCCGTCCGTTGATGAGCCAGATGAACGTCGTCCCCTATATCGACGTGATGCTGGTGCTGCTCGTGATCTTCATGGTGACTGCCCCGATGATGCAGATGGGCGAGGTGCAGCTCCCGAGTGTCGCGCAGCTTCCTGCCCCCTCGACTGAAGCGGCGGTCGTCGTGATCCATGCCGACGGGAAGATGGGGTTGAAAAAGAGTGCCACTGCCGCAGAAGAGCCGATGGAGCCGCTCGCGCTCATCCGGGCGCTGAAGGGGCTGCAGACGCAACGTCCCGACCTTCCGGTGGTGATCGCGGCCGATCGCCGCGTCACCTATGAGAAGGTGATGGGGGTGCTCGATCGCTTGCGTGGCGAAGGGTTCACGCGCGTCGGCTTGCAGACGTCGAGTGGCGACCTCTCTGGCGAAGCGGGTCGTCGTAAGTAGCATGAAGAGCCGAAGAGGGGAGAAATCGGTTGCGCATTCGGCGATCGCCTGGGGGTTGGCGGTCGCAGTCCATCTCCTTTTGGCGCTCCTTTTGCTCTTTTCGGTCGATTGGCAGAGTGCGCCGCCTGCTCCGGTCACAGTTGATCTCGTCGCGCCGATCGCGGCATCCACCGAGCGCGCGCGTTCGGTGACACCGGGGACGGGGGGTGAAATCGCGAAAGCTGAGCCAAAGCCGGAGCCCAAACCTGCCGCCAAGGTTGAACCCCAGCCGAAACCGGAACCGAAACCTGAGCCCCCACCCAAACCCCAACCGGAACCGAAGGGTGAACCCAAACCGCAACCGAAGGCCGAGCCGCAGCCCAAGCCGGCTGCGAAACCAGAGCCGAAACCCGAGCCCAAACCGGAAATTGCGCAGAAAGCGCCGCAAAAAACGGCTGAACCCAAGCCTGAACCGCAGCGAACCGAACCGCCCAAGCGGGAACCGGAGCCCAAACCGGAACCGAAGCCGACGCCAAAACCCGAACCGCAGCCCAAACCAGAGCCGAAGCCCCAACCCAAACCAGAACCGAAGCCGGAACCAAAGCCGACAGAGGAGGATTTCGCGCGGCTCGCGCGTGAGCGTCTGGCGGCGAAAACCCCCGCGAACGACCCTGTTGCCGAGCGGTTGCTCGCCCTTGCCCAGGGGCGAAGCGGTGCGCCGAGTGGTCCGAGCGATGCCGCGCGCGCGAGCTACATCGACGCGGTGCGCGCGAAGGTGCGGCAGCATGTCGTTGTTCCGCCGGGGGTGACGGGGAACCCCGAGGCGCTCTTCGACGTGACCCAGATGCCCGACGGGACGGTCGTCGAGGTGCGTCTGGTCCGCTCCTCCGGGATTCCCGCGCTCGACGCGGCGTTGGAGCGGGCGATTCACGCCGCGAGTCCGTTGCCGGTGCCGCCCGACCCTCGCCTCTTTGAGCGGCAGCTGAGGCTCATTTTGCGGCCGCTCGCCCAGTAGCTCTTCGGCTATAATAGCAAACAGCAAAAGGACGAAACGGACAATGAAACGGCGTAACTTTTTCTCACCTCTCTGGCTCATGGTCGTGTTGGTCTGGCTCTTGCCCTTGACCGGGTGGGCGCAGTTGGCGATCGAGATCACCGGGTCGAGCGGGCGGCAGATCGCCGTTGCAGTCCCCTATCTCGTCGGGGAAGAGGCGCTCCCGCAGGCGGTGAGCGAGGTTGTCCGTACCGACCTCGAGAAGAGTGCGCTCTTTCGTCTCGTCGACCTCGGGCTGATGCGCGTTCCAGAGGACCTGGTCCCTGATTACGCGCTCCTCACCCAGCGCGGCGCCGAAGCGGTTCTTGCGGGTTCTGTGCGCACCGTCGCCCCGGGGTTGTGGGAGGTGCGGGTGCGCCTTTTCGATACGGTGCGGCGCAGCGAGCTCACGAACCGTTCGTTCCAATTTCAGGCCACGCAGCTGCGTATCGTCGGCCACCGCCTGGCCGACCTCGTCTTTGAGGCGCTCACGGGCACGCCGGGCT
Organism: Hydrogenophilus islandicus; assembly: GCF_054657095.1. Lineage (NCBI taxonomy): Bacteria > Pseudomonadati > Pseudomonadota > Hydrogenophilia > Hydrogenophilales > Hydrogenophilaceae > Hydrogenophilus > Hydrogenophilus islandicus. The sequence goes on from NZ_BAAHXE010000035.1 coordinate 8,719, forward strand.
ATTTCGCGACCCGCCTCGCCTACGTCGTGAAGAGCGGCAGCCGCTACGAACTCAAAATCGGCGAGTACGACGGCAGCCACGCCGCCACCGCGTTGCAATCTCCGGAACCGATCATCTCGCCCGCCTGGTCGCCCGACGGGCGGCAACTGGCGTACGTCTCTTTCGAGAACAAAAAACCGGTGGTCTATATCCACGAGGTCGCGACAGGCCAGCGACGCGTCGCCGCCAACTTCCGCGGCTCGAACTCGGCGCCGGCCTGGTCGCCCGACGGGCGGAAACTCGCGGTGACGCTCACCCAAGACGGCATCTCGCAGATCTATGTGATCGATCTCGTGCTCAACCGCGCGTTTCGCGTCTCCCGTTCCGGGTCGATCGACACCGAGCCGGTCTTTTCGCCCGACGGCCAGTTCATCTACTTCACCTCGGATCGCGGGGGGTCGCCGCAGATTTACCGCATGGCGGCAACCGGTGGGGAGGTGCAGCGGATCACCTTTGATGGGAGCTACAACGTCAGCCCCGACGTCGCTCCCGACGGTCGGGCGCTCACCTATGTCTCGCGCAACAATGGGCGCTTCCATGTCGTCTTCCACGATCTGGCAACGGGGGAACGGAGGGTCCTCACCGACGGCGAACGCGATGAGTCACCTGCCTTTGCCCCCAACGGCCGGATGATCGTCTATGCGAGTGAAATCGGCGGCCGGGGCGTTTTGGCTGCGGTCTCGACCGACGGGCGGGTGCGCTTGCGCTTGAGCGCTTCCGGCGCCGACGTACGGGAGCCGGCGTGGGGTCGCCTGCCGCAATGAGGGTTTGAATCGTCTCTTTTTGTCTCACCACTTTGTCGAAGGAGTTGTGCCATCATGTCGTTGAAAAATCGCCTGTGGATGGGTGCCGTTGTGGTGCCGCTTTTTCTCGCTGCGTGCTCGTCCACGCCGACCGAGGAGGGCAACGCCGCCGTCTCAGACCGGGACGTCGCCAGTGCTTCTGTGGCTAGCAGTTCGCCCGCCGAGGCGCTCCTTGCCGAGATCAAAAATCCGCAACACCCTGCCCACCAGCGCAGCATCTATTTCGACTTCGACCGCTATGAGATCAAGCCCGAATATCAGCAGCTGGTGGTGGCCCATGCGCAGCTGATGCAGAAGTATCCGTCGGTGAAAGTGCTCATTCAGGGCAACGCCGACGAACGGGGGAGTCGCGAATACAACCTCGCGCTGGGGCAGAAGCGGGCCGAGGCGGTGAAGCGGGCGCTCGCGGCGCTGGGTGTTTCGGCTGAGCGGATCGAGGCGGTGAGCCTTGGGGAGGAGAAGCCGGTCTGCGTGGAACGGAATGAATCGTGCTACGCGCAGAACCGCCGCGCCGATATTCTCTACGAAGGTGAGTTTTGACCCAAGGAAGAGGAGTGCTCCCGATGAGCGCAAAGCGGGGGGTCGCTGCAGTTGTGGCGGTGGGGGTCTTCGCCGCGAGTATGCCGGCGTGGGCGCTTTTTGGCGACGACAAGGAGCTCAACGCGCTGCGGGGCCAGGTTCAGGCACTTGAAGAGCGCGTGAACCGCCTTGCGCTCGACGCGGCCAATCGCGAAAGTGCGCGCGAGGAGCAGTGGGCGCGGCTCCAAGGGGCGCTTGAGGAGTTGCGCTACCGGCTCGATCAGCTCGAGAAACGGCAAAAGGATCTCTACCTCGACCTCGACCGCCGGCTGCGTGCGCTGAGTGAAACGGGCGTCCCCCCTTCAGCGGCGCCTTCCGCCCCCGCTCCCGCCGCAAACGCAGCGACCGCCACCACCGCTCCTGCAGCGGCGAGCGCTCCCGCCCCGCAGGCCGCAGGGGGAGGGGGCGACGCTGCTCTGCTCTTCGACCGGGCGCTCCGTGCGCTCCAGACGCAAAAGAGTGACGCGGCGCTTGCCGACTTCGAGAAGTTTCTCGCTCAATATCCCGGTGACCCCCGGGCGGTCGAAGCGCGCTTTTGGGCGGGTACCGCGGCGCTGCAGCTCAAGCAGTACGAAAAGGCGCGGCAACACTTCGCGCGCATCGTCTTCGACCATCCGCGCCACGAACTCACCCCCGACGCGATGCTGGGCCTGGCGAACGCGCTGCAAGGGTTGGGTGACCGCCAAGGGGCGAACGATATGCTTGCCCGCCTTGCCGAACGCCACCCCAATACGCCCGCCGGTAAGATCGCGCGGGAACGACTGGGACGATGAGTCACGAGCTCCTGCGCGTCACCGAGATCTTTACTTCTCTGCAGGGCGAGTCGTCGCGGGTCGGGCTTCCCACCACCTTCGTGCGCCTCACCGGCTGCCCGTTGCGCTGCCGCTGGTGCGACACCGCCTACGCTTTCCACGGCGGCAGCCGCATGACGGTTGCCGAGGTGGTGGACGCGGTGCGCGCCCGGGGTGTGCGCTCGGTCTGTGTCACCGGCGGCGAACCCCTCGCGCAGCCGGCGTGCCGGGGGCTTCTGACCGCGCTGGCGGATGCGGGGTGTGACGTGGCGCTCGAGACGAGCGGCGCGCTCTCGATCGCCGAGGTCGACGCGCGCGTCCACATCGTGATGGACCTCAAAGCGCCCGGCTCGGGCGAAGTGGCGAAAAACGATTGGGGGAATCTCGACTACCTCAAACCGAGCGACGAGGTGAAAGTGGTCCTCACTGACCGCGCCGACTACGAGTGGGCGGTGGCAGTGGTCACCGAACGGGCGCTCGATCGGCGCTGCCACGTCCTCTTTTCGCCGGCAGCGGGGCTCTTGTCGCCGCGGCTCCTTGCCGAGTGGATCGTCGCTGACCGCCTGCCGGTGCGGTTTCAGCTGCAACTCCACAAGGTGTTGTGGGGCGACGAACGGGGGCGGTGACGCGATGGCGCAAACGAAAGGCCCGAAAGCGGTCGTGCTCCTCTCGGGCGGGCTCGATTCGACAACGGTCTTGGCCGAGGCAGCGGCACGGGGTTACCGCCTCTACGCGCTCACCGTCGCCTACGGGCAGCGCCACGCCGCGGAGATTGCCGCCGCGCGCCGGATTGCCCAAGCCTTTGGCGTTGCCGAACATCGCATCGCGTCGGCGTCACTCGACGCCTTCGGCGGCTCGGCGCTGACCGACGCGGCGCTCTCGGTGCCAGAAGGGGGGGCGGGAGAGGGGATCCCGATCACCTACGTTCCGGCACGCAACACGGTCCTTTTAGCGCTTGCGCTCGCCTGGGCCGAGGTGGTGGGGGCGTACGACCTCTTCATCGGCGCGAACGCCGTCGACTACTCCGGTTACCCCGACTGTCGCCCCCCTTTCCTCGCCGCGTTCGAGGCGTTAGCGAACGTCGCGACCAAAGCGGGGGTCGAGGGGAAGCGCTTTCGCCTCCACGCACCGCTCCTCTACCTCTCCAAAGCGGAGATCATCCGGCGCGGGGTGGCGCTTGGCGTCGATTACGCGATGACCGTGAGCTGCTATCAAGCCGACGCTGAGGGGCGTGCGTGCGGGCGGTGCGACGCGTGCCGGTTGCGCGCCGCCGGTTTTGCCGCAGCGGGCCTTCCCGACCCCACCCGCTACCGCGAGGGGTGACGCGCGATGCCCTCGCCCCAAGAGCGCCGCCGCTACGATCTGCTCCTTGCGGGGTTGGACCTCTTGGACCAGGCGATTGCGGTTTTCGACGCCGAACCGAAGCTCGTCGCATGGAATCAGGCGCTCTCCCGCCTCTTGGACTTCCCGCCCGAATTGGTTCGGGAGGGGACGCCGTTTGAAGCCTTTGTCCGGTTCAACGCGGCGCGCGGCGAGTATGGGGAGGGCGAGATCGAGCAGCTGGTCGCCGAGCGGATGGCGGCGGCGCGGTCGTTCCAACCCCATTATTTCGAGCGGCAGCGGCCCAATGGACAGATTCTCGCGGTGCGCGGCGTGCCGATCCCCAACCTCGGCTTTGTTTCGCTCTGGACCGACGTCACGGAGCTGCGGCGCAACGAGCGGCTGATCGAAGAGCAGAACCAGCAGCTCGAAGCGCGGGTGCGGGAACGGACCGCGGAGCTCGCGCGCGCCTACCGGGAGCTCAGGGAGGCGCAACGGGAGCTCGAGGCGACCGCCGAGGCGCTCGCCCGTTCAGAAGCGCGGCTGCGGCTCATTCTCGACTCGATCCCGGCGATGGTCGCCTACGTCGACCGCGACCAGCGCTACCGCTACGCCAACCGGGTCTATGCCGAGTGGTTCGACCTCACCCCCGAAACGATCGTCGGGCGGTCGATTGCCGAAGTCGTCGGCAGCGAAGCCTACGCCCAGATCGAAGCGCCGCTTCTGCGGGCCCTTGCCGGCGAACGGGTCACCTACGAGTGCCACCGGACGCGTGCGAGCGGCAAGCGCGTCTATGCCCGTAGCACCGTTGTACCTGAGAAACAGGGGGAAGGGGAGGTGGTCGGCTTCTTCGTTCTCTCGTTCGACATCACCGAGCAGCGGGCGCAGCAAGAGGCGCTCATCCAGGCGCAGAAGATGGAAGCGGTGGGGCAGCTCACCGGCGGGATTGCCCACGACTTCAACAACCTCTTGACGATCATTCTCGGCAACCTCGAAGCGCTCGACGAAGCGCTCGCGGCCCGATCGTTTCAGTCGCTTGCGCGCGAACATCTCCAGCCGGCGCTGCGCGCCACCCGCCGCGGCGTCGACCTCGTCAAGCGGCTTCTGACCTTCTCCCGCCGCCATCCGATGGCGCTCACTGCGGTCGAGGTCGGAGAGCGGGTCCGGAGCCTGGGGGTGCTGCTCGCGCGCACGCTCGGCGAGTGGGTGACGCTCGACCTGCAACTTCCCTCCGCCCCCCTTTACGCCCACACCGACGGCCATCAGCTCGAAAACGCCCTGTTGAACCTCGCGCTCAACGCCCGGGATGCGATGCCGCCGGAAGGGGGAAAACTCACGATTCGGGTGCTGCCGTGCGAAATCTACCCCGATCTCGCGCAGCGTTACGGCTTGACGCCGGGCGCTTATGTGCAGTTCGACGTGATCGATACCGGCTGCGGGATGGCCCCCGAGGTGCTGGCGCACGCGTTTGAGCCCTTCTTCACCACCAAACCCTTTGGTCGCGGGAGTGGCTTGGGGCTCGCGATGGTCTACGGATTTGTCCGCCAATCGGGTGGGGCGATCCGCATCCGCAGCGAACCGGGTAAGGGGACAACAGTGACCTTCGTCCTCCCGCGGTGCGACGCCCCGGGGTGCGCACCGTCCGACGCTGCCGCTGCTGCTTCTGAGCAGCCGCAGGCGCGTACGGTCTTGCTGGTTGAAGACGAGCCGGAGGTACGCCATCTCTTGCGTAAGATGTTGATGGGGTTGGGCCATCGGGTGCTTGAGGCGGAAAACGGTGCCGAGGCGCTTGAGCTCATCGAACATGTCGCCGAGATCGATGTCGTGGTGAGTGACGTCGTGATGCCAGGCGGGTGTGACGGCGCCACGCTTGTTGCCCGCGCCCGAGCGGTTCGGCCGGGGCTACCGGCGGTGCTCGTGAGCGGCTACGCCCAAGAGGCACCCCCCTTCCCCGACGTGCCGATGGTGGCGAAACCGGTGAGCCAAAGCGAGTTGGCAGCGGTGCTCCAATCGGTTACGATGAAACTTTCCCCGCCAACGGTTTGAGAGGGGTGCGATGGTCGCGACGCTCATTGTCGAAGACGAACCCGATGTCGCCCACCTGATTGCGCGGGCACTCGAACCCTTCGGCTTCGCGCCGACGATCGCGCCGACCGCGGGGGCGGCGCTCGCCCAATGCGAAGCGGCCCCGCCGGAGCTCGCGATCATCGACCTCGGGCTTCCCGACCGTGACGGCTTGGAGCTCCTCCGCGAGTTGCAGTGGCGTTTCCCCTGCGCCGTGATCATCCTCACCGGTCGCGCTGCGGTCGCCGACCGCGTCCTGGGGCTCGAGTTGGGCGCCGACGACTATCTGGTGAAGCCCTTTGACGCCCGGGAGCTTGTCGCCCGGGCCAAGACCGTGATGCGGCGCTACCAAGGAAGCACCCCTTCCGCGGGGGGAACCGTGTCGCCCGTCCAGGTTGCCCGCTTTGGCGATTGGCGATTCCACGAGGCGACCTTTTGTCTCGAAGGCGGGAATCGTGCGCCCCTCACCCTTTCCGCAGCGGAAGCGGAGCTCCTGCTGCGCTTTCTCCGCCAACCGAACCGGATTCTGAGCCGGGAGCAGCTCGCCGGGGTGCGCGCGCTCGAGGCGTTCGACCGCAGCATCGACGTGCGCGTCTCGCGGTTGCGTAAGAAATTGGGCGACGACCCCCACTCGCCGAAGATCATCAAGACCGTCTATGGCGCCGGTTACCTCTTTGCGTTACCGGTGACGTGGGAGACGGTTACCTTCACTCAGGGAGCGTCATCGTGACCACATCGACCACACGACCCTTTCGGATTCTCGGCATTCAGCAGATCGCCTTGGGGGCGCTCGACCGAACGCGACTTGAGAAGCTCTGGGTCGATCTCTTTGGCCTACCCGTGACCGGGACCTTTCGCTCCGAACGCGAGAATGTCGACGAGGCGATCCTCACCCTCGGCGGCGGGCCAACGGCTGTCGAGGTCGACCTGATGCAGCCGCTCGACCCCGAAAAGCGACCCGCAGTCCATCAAACGCCGCTCAACCATGTGGGACTTTGGGTCGATGATCTACCTGCCGCGGTCGAGTGGCTGACCGCGCAAGGGGTCCACTTCGCACCCGGCGGGATTCGCAAAGGGGCTGCTGGGCACGACATCTGCTTCATTCACCCGAAGAGCAACGAGCAGTTTCCGATCAGCGGCGAGGGGGTGTTGATCGAGCTTGTTCAGGCTCCGCCTGAGGTGATTGCAGCGTTGGGGGGGTGAGGAGGCGAGCCTCGCCCTCTTTGGGGTTCAGCCGCAGGAGTTTCCCATTCTCCTCGTCGGTGAGGAGGTAGATCAGCCCATCCGGCCCCACCCGGACGTCGCGCACGCGGGCGCCGATGGGCAGGACCGCCTCGTGGAGCACCCGGTCGCAGACCGTCTGCAACCACCGCACTTCGCCGAATTTGAGCGAGCCGACGACGATCGCCCCTTGCCATTCAAGCCCGTAGCGGTTGCTCGCAAGGTACGACATGCCGGAAGGGGCGATCGACGGGGTCCAGTGGATGAGGGGGGCGCGGTAGGGGGCGGGGTGGTCGCGCCCGTCGCCGATCTTGCCGCCGCCATACTCTTCGCCGTAGGTGTAGCGCGGCCAGCCGTAGTTTCCCCCTGGGGTGAGGCGGTTGAGCTCGTCGCCTCCTTGCGGGCCGTGTTCGACGATCCACGGTTGGTTGCTCTCGGGGTGCCAGATCGCCCCTTGAATGTTGCGGTGGCCCCAGGTGTAGATTTCGGGGCGCGCGGTGCACGCGGCGCGTTCGCCGTGCTCACAGGCGCGCCGCCAGAAGTCGGCCATCGGCCCCTTCCCCGTTTGCGGATCGATCCGCACCGTCTTGCCGAGGTGGTTGGCGAGGTTTTGCGCTTCGTCCCGGGCGTGGTAGCGCTCGCCGAGGGTGGCGATGAGCGCTTTGCCGTCGGGCTCGAGGAGGAGGTGGCAGCCGAAGTGGAGCTCGCTGGGAAGCGCCGGTTCTTGACGAAAGAGGGGGGTGACTTCGGTGAGGCGCTCGCCGTCAGGGGCCAGGCGGGCGCGGGCGACTGCTGTGCGGGCGTTGCCGGCGGCGTCGGGTTCGGCATAGCAGAGGTAGAGGGTGCGGCTCACGGCGAAGTCCGAGGCGACGATGAGGTCGAGGAGCCCCCCTTGACCGCGGGCGTAGACCGCGGGGAGGCCAGTGACCAGCTGCCGTCTGCCGCTCGATGGGTCGAGGCGCACGAGGCGCCCGGGCCGTTCGGTGATGAGGAGCGTCCCGTCGGGGAGAAACGCGACCGCCCACGGGTGCTCGAACCCCGCGGCGACCGTTTCGATCACAACCGGAGGGGGCGCGACCGCGGTCAAGGGGGGTGCGAGCGGTTCGGCGGGAGCCGCAAGGGGAGTAGCCATGCGCGCCCCTTGTTGCGCAATCAGACGTTGAAGAGGAAGTGGATCACGTCGCCGTCCTGCACGACATACTCTTTCCCTTCGGCGCGCATTTTCCCCGCTTCGCGCGCGCCCGCTTCGCCGCGGTAGCGGATGAAGTCGTCGAACGCGATCACCTGCGCCCGGATGAAACCGCGTTCGAAGTCGGAGTGGATCACACCGGCCGCTTGCGGTGCGGTGGCGCCGATAGGGATCGTCCAGGCGCGGACCTCTTTGACGCCGGCGGTGAAATAGGTCTGGAGTCCCAAGAGCCGGTAGGCGGCGCGGATGAGGCGGTTGAGCCCTGGGTCGCTCATCCCCATTTCGCTGAGAAAAAGCGCTTTATCCTCGTCGGGAAGGTTGATGATCTCGGCCTCGATCGCCGCGGAGATCGCCACCACCTCGGCCCCTTCGCGCGCGGCGTGGTCGCGTACCGCGGCGAGGTAGGGGTTATCGGGGACGAAACCGTTTTCGGCGACATTCGCGGCGTAGAGGACCGGTTTCGCGGTAAGCAGGCAAAGGGGCTTGAGGAGGGCGCGCTCCTCAGGGGTGAGCGTGAGCGCGCGGACCGGTTTGCCGCGATTGAGGGCGTCGTGGCACCGCTCGAGGAGCGCGACGAGCGCTTTCGCCTCTTTGTCACCCGCCTGGGCGGGTTTCCGGTAGCGGTTCAAGGCCTTCTCGACCGTGGCGAGATCGGCGAGCGCGAGTTCGGTGTCGATCACTTCGATGTCGCGCAGCGGATCGACGCTTCCGGAGACGTGGACGACGTTGGAATCATCGAAACAGCGCACCACATGGACGATCGCGTCGGTTTCGCGGATGTTCGCGAGGAACTGGTTGCCCAACCCTTCCCCCTGCGACGCCCCTTTGACGAGCCCAGCGATGTCGACGAACTCGACGATCGCTGGCACGACCCGTTGGGGGTGGACAATTTCGGCAAGCTGCTGGAGCCGGGGGTCGGGGACCTCAACGACACCGACGTTGGGTTCGATCGTGCAGAAGGGGTAGTTCTCCGCGGCGATCCCCACTTGGGTGAGCGCGTTGAAGAGGGTCGATTTGCCGACGTTGGGGAGGCCAACGATGCCGCATTTCATGGGGTGCTCTCCTCAGAGGAGGGGGGTTGAGGCGGTCGGGCGGAGTGGATCTGCTGTTGTGCCCGGGGCCACTCGCCGCGGGCCATGAGCGGCCAGGCGCGCAGCGTCTCGCTGATCGCCCATTCGATGAGGGGACGTTCGTCGGGCCGGGGCGGGTGAAGGACGTGGTGCACCACCTGGTTGCGGTCGCCCGGATGGCCGATCCCGAGGCGCAGCCGCCAGAAGCGGTCGCTCGCGAGTTGCGCGCGTATGTCTTTGAGGCCGTTGTGCCCCGCGACGCCGCCACCCCATTTGAGCCGGGCGCTGCCGGGGGGGAGGTCGAGTTCGTCATGAACGACCAAGATCGCTTCAGGCGGAATGCGGAAGAAGCGGGCGAGCGCCGCGACCGCCATACCCGAACGGTTCATGAAGGTGGTCGGTTTCAAGAGCCGCAGGTCGCCGCAGCGCGCGACTTCACCGTGGAAGCGGCTCTCGGGGTGAAAAGGGGCAGCGAGCTCCTGCGCAAGGCGCTCCACCCACCAGAAGCCGACGTTGTGCCGGGTCGCTTCGTAGTCGCGGCCGGGGTTGCCCAGGCCAACCACCAGTTGAGGGGGGATCGGGCTACCGCTCATGCCGCGAGGGAGGTTCGTAGAGGAGGATTACGACGTTTCGCCGGTCTCTTCCGCCGCTTCAGCGCCACCCGAAACCTTGACTGCGGTGGCGACCACCGGATCTTCGCCGCCGTGGGAGACGACGCTGACCCCAGCAGGGAGGGTGAGGTGGGAGACGTGCAGCGAATGGCCCGGCTCCAATTTCGACAGGTCGACGGTGAGGTATTCCGGGATGTCTTTGGGGAGACAGCGGATGTCGAGTTCGGTGAGCACGTGGTTGACGATGCAGCCGTGCAGTTTCACCGCGGGCGACTCCGCTTCGCCGACGAAGTGGAGCGGCACCTTGATATGAATCAGTTCGTCGCTTGCCACCCGCTGAAAGTCGACGTGGAGCACCACCGGTTTGAACGGGTGGTACTGGGCGTCGCGCAGGAGCACCTGGGTGGGGGCGCCCGCGACCTCAAGCGTGATCACCGCGGTGTGGAACGCTTCGTTTTGCAGCAGGTGGTAGAGTTCGTTGTGGTTGAGGGTGATCGCTTGGGGCGCTTGGTCGCCGCCATAGACGATTCCCGGAACGAGACCCGCGCGGCGCAGGCGGCGGCTCGCACGCGTACCCTGTTCATCGCGCGGTTGGGCTTTGAGGTTGAATTGCATGATGCTCTCCTTACAGTGAATGTTCCGCTCCGAGGCCGCGACCAGCCAGCGGAGTGGGCCAAAAAAATCAGTCGGTAAAGAGGGAACTTACCGATTCTTCATTGCTGATCCGAAGAAGCGTGTCAGCAAGGAGCGGCGCGATCGTGATCTGGCGGATTTTGCCACACGCCTGCGCTTCGTCATTGAGCGGGATGGTGTCGGTGACGACCAGTTCGTCGAGAACTGAATCTCTGATCCGGGCGGGTGCGGCGCCGGAAAGCACCGGGTGGGTACAGTAGGCCAATACCCGCTCCGCCCCCCGCTCCTTGAGCGCTGCGGCCGCTTTGGTCAGCGTCCCAGCGGTGTCGACGATGTCGTCGACGATCACGCAGGTACGCCCTTTGACCTCACCGATGATGTTCATCACCTCGGCGACGTTGGGTTTCGGCCGCCGTTTGTCGATGATCGCCAGGTCACAATCGAGCCGTTTGGCAAAAGCGCGTGCCCGTACGACGCCGCCGATGTCGGGGGAGACGACGACGAGGTTGTCGTAGCGCTGCTTTTCGATGTCGGCGATCAGAACGGGGGTGGAGTAGATGTTGTCGACGGGGATGTCGAAGAAGCCCTGGATCTGGTCGGAGTGGAGATCGACGGTGAGGACCCGCTGTACCCCCACTGCTTGGAGCATGTTCGCGACCACCTTCGCGGTGATCGGGACCCGAGCCGAGCGCGGACGACGGTCTTGCCGGGCGTAGCCGAAGTAGGGGATCGCCGCGGTGATGCGCCAGGCGGAGGCGCGCTTCAAGGCGTCGGCCAACACCACCAGCTCCATGAGGTTGTCATTGGTGGGGGTGCAGGTAGGTTGCAGGATGAAGACATCCTGACCGCGGACGTTTTCCAGGATCTCGACGTTGATCTCACCGTCTGAGAAGCGCCCGACAGTTGCCGACCCAAGCGGGATCCCCAAACGGCGGACGACGTCGCTTGCGAGTTTCGGGTTGGCGTTCCCGGTAAAAACCATCATGCTGCCACGCGGCATTTTATCCCTCATCAAGCAAAACGGGTAGGCGAAAAAGCCTACCCGCTATTCTGGCTGGGGAGGAAGGATTCGAACCCTCGAATGCCGGAATCAAAATCCGGTGCCTTAACCAGCTTGGCGACTCCCCAAGAAATCGGAATTCGGTTCTGCCCACAGCCACAACGGGTGACGCGGAAGGGTCCGAGAGCGGCGGAGCCTGCCCAGCGGCGGCGGTGGCAGTGACTGCGCATCCGAGAGGAGAAAACAGCAGCCACCGGAACCGCTCATCTTCGCGTCACCAAACTGAGCGAGCCACTGAAGCGCTCCATCGACCTCCGGGTGAACTCTTCGCGCCACCGGCTCCAGGTCGTTCCTCAGTGTGGCGTGTGCCAGAGCCGTTATTGTGCACGATGGGGTATTTCGTGTCAAGAGGGGGGAGGCAAAAATCGCTGCAGTCGAGACGGCAACGCCGGGGTCGAGGAGCCAAACGGTTTCGGTAGGTAAGGGATAAGGGGTGAGCCGTTCGCCGATCCCTTCGGCAAAGGCCGTTTCGCCAAAGAGAAAAAAGGGAACGTCGGCACCGAGCTCCACCCCGAGCGCGATAAGTGTTGCGCGCGGGAGGTTCAACCCCCACAGTCGGTTGAGGGCAAGGAGAACGGATGCCGCGTCGCTGCTTCCCCCGCCGACGCCACCGCCCAACGGGAGCGCTTTGTCGATCACAATCGTCGCGCCAAGGTGCGCTTCCCCGTAGCGGGCGCGCAGCAGCTGTGCGGCACGCACGGTGAGGTCGCTTTCGGGGGGAAGCGCGTGCAGTGCAGCAGGGGCGTGAGGAGAGAGCTCGCGGCGAATCGCGCCGTCGTCGCGCACCGTCACCGTGAGCCAGTCGCACCAGTCGATGAGCTGAAAAAGGGTCTGAAGCAGGTGGTACCCATCGGCGCGCCGCCCGACGACGTGGAGGAAGCGGTTGATCTTCGCAGGCGCGGGGACGCGCACCGAAAGCGTTCCGGTAGCGGGAACCGGGATCGGCACGTCAGGGGCCGGTTCACTCGCCATCGCGTAACGTCTGCTTGGAGGTGGGCGGAGGAACGAGGGGGGTGCGGCGGTCGATGATCACGGTGAGGGTCGTCGCGCCGCGCGTAAGGGTGATCCGTTGCGGCCAGCCTTGAGCGTCGCGCTCCCCCCAGCGCCACGACCACCCCCACGCGCGGCGTTCGTCATCGGCCGTGTGTGCCGGCTCATGCGGGGAGGAGTCATCCGGTAGCGTTCCCCAGAGCGCTGCGCGCCACAGGGACCAGCGGGGAAGGTCGACGTGAAGGAGCTGAGTGAGGAGCGCTTCGGGGTCGCGCGCCGCAACGGGTGGCCGGTCGGGGAGCGTCAGCGTCGCCGCTTCTGCGGTTACTGTGAGTTGCGCGAGCAGTTGCCCGGTCGGCGACAAGAGGAGCCACTGCTCGTTGCCCGGGCGCTCCTGGTGCCAGAGGAAACGGCCGGCGGCCCCTTCCTCTTCGTGGTGCGCGGCAAAGCGCCCTTCGACGGTGAACGCCGGCGGGATCGGCGCGACCGGTTGGGCCGCGACGCGCTCGGGGTGGGGGGGAGGGGTGAGCGGCGCGCACGCGGTAAGCAGCGACAAGGCGAGGAGCGGGCAAAAAAGCGCGCGGAGGGGCAAGCGGCGCGGCGTCATGATTCGTTGCCGGGTGTGGGGCGAGAATCGTCGCGAGGACTCCCGGGGAGGCGACGTCGCAGCGCTGCCTGGGCGAGGAGACTTGCCGAGACGGGGGCGGTGAGGAAGAGAAAGAGGGTGATGAGGAGTTCGGCAAAGCCGGGGCGCCCTTCACTCCACGCGGCGACCATCGACGCGAGGAGGATCGAGCCGATTCCCAGGGTGGAGGCTTTCGTCGGCGCGTGGAGTCGCTGGAAAAAAGTCTGGAAGCGCAAAAGTCCTAACGTCCCGATCAGCGAAAAGAGTGCGCCGATGATCACGAGCACGGCGACGAGCCACTCCCACCACACGGTAGTCATCGT
>NZ_BAAHXE010000036.1:0-21263 GCF_054657095.1 Hydrogenophilus islandicus
TTAAAAAACCAGGGCATCCAAGAAACGCGTGAACACACAGGACGCTGACCACCTGCGCTTTCGCTCCGACATCGAAGGGTTACGCGCCATCGCCATCCTGCTGGTGGTCGCGGCGCATGCCGGAGTGCCCTGGCTGGCCGGGGGCTTCATCGGCGTGGACGTGTTCTTCGTCCTGTCACGCTTCCTGATCACCGGTAAGCTTGTGCAAGAGGCGACGACCACGGGGCGGATTCAGCTGCTGCCCTTCTATGTGCGCCGTTTGCGGCGGCTGCTGCCTGCGCTTTTGATGATGCTTCTTGTCGTGGGCGTTGTATCGCGTTGGCTGCTCTCGCCTGCCGCACTGGGCGAGCAGTTCCTGACGGCGCAGATGGCGGCACTCTGGCTGAGCAATTGGTACTTCGCGCTGGGCAACCTGGATTACTTTGCGCCCGGCAGCGAAACCAACCTGTACCTGCACACCTGGTCGCTCGGCGTGGAGGAGCAGTTCTATCTGGTCTGGCCCGCGCTGGTGTTGTGGCTGCTGGCGCGCGATGGAGAACGCGGCATCGCCAGGCTCAGGATTGGCATGTGGGTGGTGTTGCTGGCTAGCCTGCTGGCGTGCATCGCCCTGACCCGCACAACGCCGTTGCTGGCCTTCTACATGATGCCGTTGCGCGCTTGGCAGTTCGCCGCAGGCGCTCTGGTCTGGCTGATGTTTGCACGCACGCCGCCAGCTTCCCGCAACCTGACGCGTGCCTCACCCTGGATTGGCCTGCTGGGGCTGTGGCTGATCGTTGCCAGCGGCCTGCTGCTGGATGCCCAGCGCGCCTATCCCGGCCCATGGGCGCTGCTGCCCACCCTGGGCGCGGCGATGGTTGTGCTGGCAGGCTGCCTGCCGGGCGAGCAGCGCGGCGCCAGCATACTGCTCTCGCTGCCGCCGCTGCAATGGCTGGGACGCATCTCTTATTCCTGGTATCTGTGGCATTGGCCGGTGCTATTGCTGGGCGTGGCTTACACTGGGAACCAAGCACCGGAATACAGGGCACTGCTGGTCGCGTTTTCGCTTGTACTGGCCGCGATGTCCTACGCTCTCGTCGAAGCGCCGCTGCGTCGTTGGCGGCAGTGGCTGGCCTTCCCCCGTGCCGCCGTGCTCGTCTCGCTGGCCGGCATGGCCGCGATGGTCGTATTGGCAACGCACTGGACACGGCAGGCCAGCGACGCATTGCAGACCCCGGCATTGCAACGCTACGCAGCCGCGCGCGTGGATGTCCCGGCCATCTACCCCATGGGCTGCGACGACTGGTACCATAGCGCCGCAGTGCGCATCTGCAGTTTCGGGAGCGAACAGGCCCCTCATACCGCGGTGCTGATGGGTGACAGCCATGTTGGCCAATGGTTCCCCGCGGTGCACCGCGCGCTGGAAGGGGGTGTCTGGCGTTTGCTCGTCATCACAAAGTCGTCATGCCCGATGGTCGACGAGCCCATCTTTTACGCCCGCATCGGCCGCGAGTACACCGAGTGCGCGCAGTGGCGCGATGCAGCCCTGCGGCATGTTCAAGCACTGAAACCCGATCTCTTCATTTTCGGAAGCGCACCGGCTAACTTCACCCAGCAACAGTGGACGGAAGGGACTGCTCGCGTGCTGGCCAAGCTAAGCCCTGCCGTGCGCCGCATCGTCCTGCTGGCAGATACGCCTGCCCTGCCCTTCGATGGCCCAGAGTGCTTGATGCAACAGGCCTTGCGCCCTGCGTGGCTGCAACTATCAGGATCATGCAGCGCACCTGCCGTATCGCCACAAGCCGCCAATGTCCAAACTTGGATACGCAGCGCTGCGGCGCGCTTCCCCAACGTCGAGTTCATCGACATGGGGCCGTATATCTGCCCGGATGGCGTATGCCGTGCGGAGCTGGACGGGCGGGTGACGTATCGGGACAGCCAGCACCTGACCGGAAGTTTCGCCGAATCGCTGGCGCCAGAAATGGCAAAAGCACTGCGGATAGCTGCTCAATGACAATCGAACATCCGGTCAGCGCCTGCAAACATCGTGTTTACAATCTCACAGCTCGCGACAACCACCCGATGAGTGAAGCCTATTTCGTCACCGGCACCGACACCGAGATCGGCAAAACCACCGTCTGCGCGGTGCTCCTGCGCACCAAGGCCGCGCAAAGACTTCGGGTTGCGGGGCTAAAACCGGTCGCCGCCGGTTGCGACCCCCTCGGCAACAACGACGACGTGGCACGCCTCACTGCCGCAAGTACCGTCGCGCTCCCCGCCGAGGTGGTCAATCTCTACCGTTTTGCCGAACCGATCTCCCCCCACCTCGCCGCCCGCCACGAAGGGGTCAGGGTCGAATTCTCCCGGATTGCCGACGCGGTGAACGCAGCCCGCGCGCAGTGCGATTGGCTCCTCGTCGAAGGGGTGGGGGGATTTTTGGCGCCGCTCTCTGAGTGTGAGACGGTCGCCGACCTCGCGGTGACGCTGCAGTTGCCGGTAGTGCTCGTCGTCGGGATGCGGCTCGGGTGCCTCAACCATGCGCTCCTCACCGTCGAGGCGATTGCGCGTCGCCCCCTCACCCTCGCGGGGTGGATCGCGAACCAGCTCGATCCCGCAATGAGGGCGTTCGCCGAAAACCTCGCAACGCTCCAAGCCCGCATCCCGGCACCGTGCTGGGGAGTTCTCCCTTACGGGGGAGCAGCGCTTGAAGCGCCGTGAAAAGCGGCTGACGCCGCTACCCCCGCAGCCGCGCTGACGCCGCGTGCGCCGCAAGCCCTTCGCCATCAGCCAAAAGGCCGGCGATCGGCGCGAGTTTCGCTGCCCCAGCACGGGAGACGGCCAAGAGACTCGTGCGCTTTTGAAAATCCCACACCCCCAAGGGCGACGAGAAACGGGCGCTGCGCATCGTCGGCAGCACGTGGTTGGGTCCGGCGCAGTAGTCGCCGAATGCCTCCACCGACCAGTGGCCGAGGAAGATCGCCCCAGCGTGGCGGATCTCTGGCTCCCACGCCTCAGGCGCTTCCACCGCAAGCTCGAGGTGCTCGGGGGCGATTCGGTTG
Organism: Hydrogenophilus islandicus; assembly: GCF_054657095.1. NCBI lineage: Bacteria > Pseudomonadati > Pseudomonadota > Hydrogenophilia > Hydrogenophilales > Hydrogenophilaceae > Hydrogenophilus > Hydrogenophilus islandicus. The sequence continues at coordinate 3,036 of NZ_BAAHXE010000036.1, forward strand.
GCGATCGCGATCGCAGCCGCGCGGTCGGGGGCGTAGATCAGCGCGCCGCGGTTTGCGAGCGACTGGGCGATGATCGCCCGCCGGGGTTGCGCCGGCAACAGGCGCGCGATCGCTTCAGCGACGCGGTCCAAAAAGTGGCGGTCGGTGCTCACCAGGATTGACTGCGCGAGTTCATCGTGTTCCGCTTGCGCAAAGAGATCGATCGCGACCCAATCGGGGTGGCCGCTTCCGTCGTTGAGAATCAGCACCTCGGAGGGGCCCGCGATCATGTCGATGCCGACGACCCCGAAAACGCGGCGCTTCGCCTCTGCGACATAGGCATTCCCGGGACCAACAATCTTGTCGACCTGAGGAATCGTCTCGGTGCCATATGCGAGTGCTGCGACCGCCTGAGCGCCGCCGATGGTGAAGACCCGGTCGACGCCAGCGAGGTAGGCCGCGGCCAACACCAAGGGGTTCCGTTCGCCGTGAGGGGTGGGGGTAACCATGATCAGCTCTTTCACCCCCGCGACCTTCGCCGGAATCGCATTCATCAGGACAGAGCTCGGGTAGGCAGCTCTTCCGCCCGGAACGTAGAGACCAACGCGATCGAGTGGCGTCACTTTGATGCCAAGGCGCGTGCCGTCGGTCTCTTCGATCATCCACCCTTCGGCCTTCTGCCGCTCGTGGTAGCTGCGAATCCGTTCGGCTGCCGCTTCAAGCGCGGCTCGTTGGGCTTCCGAGAGGGAGCGCCAAGCCGCCTCGAGGGCGCTGGGCGGTAACGTCAAATCGAGCATCGACCGCGCGGCAACGCCGTCAAACCGTTCGGTGTAGGCAAGGAGCGCCGCATCCCCCGTCGTGCGCACCGCGCGGAGAATCTCATCGACGCGCGCGACAATGGCTTGATCGGTTTCGCTCTCCAACGCCAACAGCCGGTCGAGGTCGCGAAGAAAATCGGCGCTCGTCGCGTCGAGGCGCCGCACTTCAGGAATGGCAAAGGATTCAAGCGGATCGGTCACGGCTACTCTCCTCGAAGATGCCGACGAGCGGTTGAATGAGCGTTCGTTTCACTTTGAGCGCTGCCTGATTGACGATAAGGCGGCTCGAGATCTCGGCAATGCGCTCGACCTCAACGAGGCCATTGGCGCGCAGCGTCGAACCAGTGGAGACGAGGTCGACGATCGCGTCGGCCAGCCCCACGAGCGGCGCAAGTTCCATCGAACCGTAGAGCTTGATGAGGTCGACATGGACCCCTTTGGCCGCGAAATGGGCACGGGCACTCTGGAGATACTTCGTCGCGACGCGGATCCGGCTTCCCAACCGGACCGCCTGAGCGTAATCGAACGCCTGCGGAACGGCAACGGAGAGACGACAGCGGGCGATCCCGAGGTCAAGGAGCTGGTAGAGCCCCTCCCCGCCATGCTCGAGGAGCACATCTTTCCCCGCGATCCCGAGGTCGGCGCCGCCATACTGGACATAGGTGGGGACATCGGTTGCGCGGACGATCAACAGGCGCACGTGGGGAAGGTTCGTCGGGATGATCAACTGACGCGACGACTCAGGGTCGCATGCTGGCGTAATTCCCGCCGCCTTTAAGAGCGGCAGCGTCTCTTCGAAGATGCGCCCTTTCGAGAGCGCAAGGGTAATCGTTTCCATGACGGCGATTTTAGCCGATTTGCTCTTCAAAAGCGGGCGATATTCGGCAAATCTCGGCACCGATCAGCCGCAGCTTCTCTTCTAACCGCTCGTAACCGCGGTCGAGGTGGTAGATGCGATCGATCACCGTCTCCCCCTCGGCCGCAAGGCCGGCGATCACCAAGCCCGCCGAAGCACGCAGATCGGTCGCCATCACCTCGGCCCCTTCCAACCGCTCCACGCCGGTCACCACTGCGGTTGCCCCGTCGATGTGGATGTTCGCCCCGAGCCGCTGGAGTTCCACCGCGTGCATGAAGCGGTTTTCAAAGATCGTTTCCCGAATGACGCCGCTTCCCCGCGCAACCGTGTCGAGCGCCATGAATTGGGCCTGCATGTCGGTGGGAAAACCGGGATAAGGGGCGGTGCGGATATCGACGGCATTTAAGCGCGGCGGGGCGGTGAGCGCCAACCAATCGGCACCGCAACGAATCGTACAGCCAGCCTCCCGCAGCTTCCCCAATACCGCGTCGAGCGCATGAACGGGGGCGCGACGCAACACCACTTCGCCGCCGGTGATCGCCGCGGCGCAGAGGTAGGTGCCCGCTTCGATCCGGTCGCTCATGACCGGATAGGTGGCGCCATGAAGCGCTGAAACCCCTTCAACGACCAGCGTGTCGGTGCCGATCCCCGAGATCCGCGCTCCCATCGCCACGAGGAGCTGCGCGAGGTCGGTCACCTCCGGCTCGCGCGCCGCATTTTCGATCACGGTCACCCCGTCAGCGAGCACCGCAGCCATCAGCAGATTCTCGGTGCCGGTCACCGTGACGACGTCAGGAACGATCCGCGCCCCTTTGAGCCGCACCGCACGGGCGTGGATATTGCCGTGCGCCACAGCCACTTCGGCCCCCATCGCTGCCAACCCTTTGAGGTGTTGATCGACTGGGCGCGCGCCGATGGCACAGCCACCGGGAAGGCTGACGACCGCCTCCCCGACGCGCGCAACGAGCGGCCCCAGCACCAGGATCGAGGCGCGCATCGTCTTGACGAGTTCGTAGGGCGCACGGGGGTCGGCAATCGTCTCCGCGCACAGGGTCACCGCGTCGCCCTCCTGCGTGATGCGCACCCCCATGCGGGAGAGGAGGGTCAGCAGCGTCGCGACATCCTGGAGCTGTGGTACGCCGGTGATCGTCACTGCGTCGCGGGTAAGGAGCGCCGCGCAGAGCATCGGCAAAACGGCGTTTTTCGCTCCGGAACAGAGCACTTCACCGGCCAGACGCCTGCCGCCGACGATCGCAAGTTTCGCCACGCGCTCACCCCCCATGGCCACGATCGGCCTGCCATTCGGCAGGCGTCATCGTCGTCAGTTGCAGCGCGTGGATCTCGTTGCCGAGCTCCGGGCCGATCGCACGATAGACCAGCTGATGTTGCGCCACGCGGCGAAGCCCTTCGAACGCCTGCGAGACCACCAGAGCCGTAAAATGGACATTGTCGTCGCTCACCACCTCGACGGTCGCGTCGGGGAGCGCAGCGCGAATGCGCGCAGCGATCATAGAAGCGTCGATCATCGTTTTCTCTCCTTGTCGGTCGGCTATTGCCGCAGTTTATAGCCGGTGGCGATCCAGCGGTAGGCCCAGAGGAGGACGACCGTCGTCGCGAAGATCCCCACCGCAAGGCTCAACCTCGGGTCACTGTCCGATTGGCCGAAGAAGCCGTAGCGAAACCCGTCGATCAGATAGAAGAAGGGGTTCCAGTGGCTCACCTGCTGCCAGAAAGGGGGAAGTGCGGCCACCGAATAGAAGACGCCTGAGAGCATCGTGAGCGGCATCACGAGAAAATTCTGAAATGCCGCAAGATGGTCGAACTTCTCCGACCAGATCCCCGCGACGATCCCGAATGCCCCCATCAACAGCGCGCTGATGAGCGCAAAAGCAAATACCCAAAGGGGTTGTGCGAACGGCAACGCGATAAACGGCGCCGTCAGCAGCAAAACCGCACCCCCCACCACGATGCCGCGCAACGTGGCGGCAAGGGCGTAGCCCCAAAAGAGGGTGGCGTTCGACATCGGCGTGACGAGGAGAAAGACGAGATTCCCGGTGATTCGGCTTTGGATGAGCGACGAGCTGCTGTTCGCAAAGGCATTTTGCATCACGCTCATGATCGCAAGCCCAGGAATCAAAAAGGTGGTATAGGCCACCTCCCCATAGGTGGTGACGTGGCGGTCGAGCACATGGGTAAAGATGAGGAGAAAGAGAAGGGCGTTCAACACCGGTGCGGCGATCGTCTGCAACGCCACCTTCCAGAAGCGCGCCACCTCTTTGGTGAAGAGCGTGACAAACGCCACCCACTCCGCCCCGGCGGTCGGCTCGATCGCGTTCGGCACGATTCTAGGCTGCGCCACGCATCACCTCCAAAAAGACGCTTTCGAGATCTTTACCGCCTGAACGGGCGAGGAGCTCATGGGTTCGGTCAAGCGCGACGATTCGCCCCCCTTTCATCATCGCGATGCGATCACACAACGTTTCCGCCTCTTCCAGGTAGTGGGTCGTGAGGACAACCGTATGGCCCGCTTTGTTGAGCTTGAGAATGAACTGCCAGAGGCTTTGCCGCAGTTCCACGTCGACACCAGCCGTCGGCTCGTCGAGCACGATCACCGGAGGGCGATGAACCAACGCCTGCGCGACCATTACCCGCCGTTTCATGCCGCCGGAGAGGGTTCGGAGGTTCGCATCCGCCTTCTCGGCCAAACCCAACCCCACCAGGAGCTCGTCGATCCAGTCGTCGTTGCGCGCAATGCCGTAATACCCCGACTGGAAGCGCAAACACTCCCGCACCGTGAAAAAGGGGTCAAAAACAAGCTCCTGCGGGACCACGCCAATCGCGCGCCGGGCACGACGGTAGTCGGTCACGACATCGTACCCCATCACCGCCAACGAGCCCGCGGTGGGTCGCATCAGGCCCGCAAGCATCGAGATGAGCGTCGTCTTCCCGGCACCGTTGGGCCCGAGCAGCCCGAAGAACTCCCCTTCGGCAACAGTCAGGTCAATGCCTGCTACCGCAGTGAATGCGCCGAAGCGTTTCACTGCACCCCGAATGTCGATCGCCGCCGTCATCGGTTCAGGATCGGCGCGACACCGTAGATGGTTGCGAGCGCCGAGGCACTCGGCGGAAGATGGCGCACAAGGAGCGCGACCCCCTCCCGTTCAGCGCGCCGCAACCACGCCAACAGCAGGGCGATCAGCGCCGAATCACACTCGGTCACCGCGCTCGCGTCAACGGTCACCGCCCCCTCCCCCTGCGGATAGCGGGGAAGCCACTCGTGCGCAGTATAGACCGTCACCGCCCCTGAGAGGGCAATCGACCGCTCAGCCATGGGTACTCTTACCGGGCACCGGGTCGGTCTCTCCGCGCGCATTCTTATCAGCAAGGAGACGAATCAACCCGTCGATGCCACTGCGGTTGATTTCGGCCGTGAAACTGCCGCGGTAGTTGGTGACGAGGCTCACCCCCGCAATCACCACGTCGAAGATCTTCCACGCGCCGTCACGATTCTCGAGCACATACTGCACGTCGATCGGTTCGGCCCCAGAGCGCACGATGCGCGCGGCGACCCGCACATAGGGGTCGTTGGCCCCACGGCGCTCGGGAAGGAATTCGAGCCGCTCGTCGCGGTACTCCCGTGCCGCGTTGGAGTAGGTTCTGAGGAGCAGCTTCTGAAACTCAGCGGTGAGTCGCTGGCGTTGCTCAGCGGTCGCTTGGCGCCAAGCTGGCCCTACCGCAAGCGACGTCATCCGCGCCATGTCGAAATGGGGCAACACCGTCTTTTCGACAAACGCAACGAACGCCTCGCGACTCCGCTCATCGGTAACTGGGTTACTCTTGAGGTAGCTGAGAACCTGGTCGGAGAGATTCTGAACCAGTGCCACCGGGTCCTGTGGTTCACCTGCTGCTGCCTGGAGCATCCCCCACCCCACCATCGGCAGGGCAAGGAGCGCAGTCCAAGCTCCTTTCAACCACAAGCGACGTTTCCCATTTTCCATCCATCACTCCTTATTCGAAACGTTCGTAAACCACGGGCGGATTGCCGTCGTTGATCAGGTAATGGCGCCGTTGCAGATAGGCATCGCGGACATAGGCGTATTTGTCGATCGCGCTCTCTGCTTGCTCATCCAGAGGCAAGAGGCGCGCCCGAGTCGAGACAATATCGAGCGACTTCACCGCAAAGCGTGCCGAATCGTCGGCAAGATGGGTCGTCGGGTCCCCTTGGCGATCGAGCGGCCACGCCACTGCGTCGCGCAGCGTCTTCGGGCCGAGAATCGGTAGGACCACATAGGGCCCGTCTGCCACCCCCCACCGGGCGAGTGTCTGGCCGAAGTCTTCATTGTGCTTCGGCAGCCCCGCTTCCGACGCAATGTCGAAGAGGCCAAAGATCCCAAAGGTCGAGTTGAAGGCAAAGCGCATCCAGTCGTTCGCCGCCTCAGCAGGTTTTCCCTGGAGCAAGTTATTGAACCCGATCCACAGATCCCCGAGGTTACCAAAGAAGTTGCTCACCCCTTTTTTGGGAATCTCCGGAAGCGTGTCGTAGAGCTGGGCAACGGGGCGAACCACGAGGCGGTCGAGGAACTCATTGACGGCAAACATCGCCCGGTTGAAGGGCTCCCACGGGTCGGCGGGTGAGGTGGCGACACCACTTGCAACCTGGGGGGGTTGCCCCGCGCCCCCTTTCGGGTGATGGGCGCAGCCGGTGACCACAAGCGCAACCACCGCGCCCACAACCCAGCGACCGATCTGTTGCCATACGAATGAACGCTTCATTACCCTCACTCCGCAGCCTTATTGACCAAAAACTGGCCGATCAACTTCTCCAGCACCACCGCCGATTGGGTGAGCGCAATCCGGTCGCCCTCTTCGAGATTGCGCTCGTCTGCGCCCGCTTCAATGCCGATATACTGCTCGCCCAAGAGCCCTGCGGTCAAGATGCTCGCGCTCGAATCCTTGGGAAAAGGGATCGCCTTGGTGAGCGCCATCGTCACTTCAGCGCGATAGCTCTTGGGATCGAGGCGAATCGCGGTGACTCGGCCAACAAGCACCCCGGCACTTTTCACCGGTGCCTTCACTTTGAGCCCCCCGATGTTGTCGAAGTAGGCGACGACCCGGATCGTCTCCCCTTCGACGCGCGACGTCGCTGCCCCTGAGACCTCGAAAGCGAGGAAAAAGAGAGCGGCAATCCCAAGGAGCACAAAAAACCCAACCCAGAGATCCCAACTTTTGCGTTCCATCTCACCGTCCAATAAACATAAATGCCGTCAGAACAAAATCGGCAGCAAGCACCGCCAATGCCCCATAGACCACCGTCTTGGTGATCGCGCGCGACACCCCTTCGGCAGTGGGCAGCGCACTCCACCCCTGAAAAACCGCGATCCAGGTGACGATCACGCCGAAGACGAAACTCTTCACGAGGCCATTGAGGACATCTTCGTCGAGATCGACCGCATTCTGCATCTGCGACCAAAAGGTACCGTGATCGACCCCGATCACCACCACCCCGATGAACCACCCCCCTAAAATCCCCACTGCGGAGAAGAGCGCCGCAAGGAGCGGCATCGCAATCACCCCAGCCCAAAATTTCGGCGCCGCGACCCGCGCGAGGGGGTTCACAGCCATCACATCCATCGCGTCGAGCTGCTCGGTGGCTTTCATCAAGCCGATCTCTGCGGTCATCGCGCTCCCGGCGCGGCTCGCGAAGAGGAGCGCCGCAACCACCGGCCCCAACTCACGGAGCAAAGACAGCGCCACCACCCCGCCAAGCGCCGTCTCTGAACCAAACCGCTGCAGCGTGTCGTACCCCTGCAGACCGAGCACGAGGCCAACAAACGCCCCGGAGACGGCGATGATCAGGATCGACAGCACCCCCGCAAAAAAGAGGTCGCGGATGAGGAGCGGCACCCGACGAAAGGTCATCCCGGAGTGGCTAAGAAGCGCGACAAAAAAACGCGCCGCCAACCCCAGCTGGGTCACCGCTTCGATCGTGAGTCGCCCAAGGCGCGCAATCGACTCGATCATGCTTCCTCCAGGAGCGCATCACGCAACGGCGGCGCCGGATAGTGAAAGGGGGCAGGACCGTCGATCTCACCATGGACAAATTGCCGCACAAAGGGGTCGGTCGCGTTGCGGATCGCGTCGGGCGTCCCGTGGGCAACGATTCTGCCCCGCGAAACGAAGTAGATGTAATCGACGATCTCTAGCGACTCGGCAACGTCATGGGTCACCACGACTGAGGCTGCGCCGAGCGCATCGTTCAACCGGCGAATCAGCGCCCCGATCGTCGCAAGCGAAATTGGGTCCAGACCTGCGAAAGGCTCGTCGTAGAGAATGAGCGCCGGATCAAGAGCAATTGCGCGCGCGAGCGCCACACGCCGCGCCATCCCTCCCGAAAGCTCACTGGTGCGCAAATGCGCCGCACCCCGCAACCCCACTGCTTCGAGTTTGAGGAGCACCAGATCGCGAATCAACTCTTCAGGAAGTTTCGTGTGTTCCCGTAACGGGAACGCCACGTTATCGAAGACGTTGAGGTCGGTAAAGAGGGCGCCAAACTGAAAGAGCATCCCGATGCGCCGCCGCAGCTGATAGCGCGCCGCCTCGTTGGCGGTAGCGAGCGGCACGCCGAGCACGGTCACCTCGCCCGACCATGGCCGCAGCTGGCCGGTGAGCAGCCGCAAGAGGGTCGTCTTCCCAGAGCCCGACCCCCCCATGATCGCTACCACCTGACCCTGATGGACCGTAAAGTCGATCCCGTACAGGATCTGACGCGCACCGTAGCCGGCATTGACGCCCCGCAGCTCCGCAACCAGACGACTCGCCACGCCTCTCTCTTGGTTACCGTAACAATAAATAATTATACCCGAGGCGCGCGCCAAGAATTGGCCCGCTTTTTCCCGCTAAAATTGCCTCAAGTTTTTCGCGCAGCTGCCGATAATAAGGCAACGGAAAAGTAAAGAGGAGCAAACCATGGAGTTCCGTCTGATCACCGGAGCGTTCGTTGCCCTGACGCTCGTTGCCGGTTGCACCTCGGTGACCGTCACCGCGCAAGGGGAGCGCCAGAAGGCCTTGGAGCAGACCCCCCGCACTCTGGAAGCAGCAGGGGACGGCCCCTCGATTGCGATGCGCCCAGCGTACCGCTCACGAACCACTACCGCATCGCTTCATTCGCTCACTGAGGCGCTCAACTTGATGGCGGAACAGCTCGACGCCAACAGCAAACACAAGACCGCCTTCCCAGCGATCATCGCAGCGACCTTCGTCAATCTCGACCGCATTGACGATACTTCGCCGCTCGGGCGGGTGCTTACCGAAGGGCTTGTGGCACGCCTTCAGGTCCGCGGTTGGAACCTCTACGACGTGCGCCTCAGCAAAGCCGTTTCGGTTACCCCGGAAGGAGAGTTCGTCCTCTCGCGCGATCCCAAACGGCTGGAGTACCAATACGCCACCGCCGCGGCACTCACCGGCACCTACACCGTAACGCCGAACGAAGTGCTCCTCCACGCCCGCATCACCGATGTCGCCACAGGAGTTGTCGTCGCAAGTTCTGAGGTGCGGCTGCCGCTGGACGATGAGGTGGCGCATCTCCTCACCGACCACGACGCTCTTCGTCCGATGCGCATCATCCGCGGACAATAGTCCTCTGCATGATGAGCGGAAAAACGCCAACAACTGTCGCCGCCGTTGCGGCAACCACTCTGCTTGCGGCGTGCGCACCCACGACGACGCTCACCGAGCAGCTCACCCCGTGCGCGCAGCTCCTGCGGGAACGGATGGAAGCGAGCGCCGCGGCACTCTGCAGCTGCCAAGGCGTGCTGTGCACCTATCCGGTGGTCATCCCCGACTTTGTCACTGTGGACCGCTACCAGCCCCAACCGGTGGGGAAGCGGCTGAGCGAGGAGTTTCGCCTCGCCTGGCAGCAGCAGTGCCGCCAACCGGTGCGCGTTGTGGAGCTGGGCGCCGACTTTCGCCTCGACGAGGGGGGGTTGAAGCTCCTTACCCGCGATGTCACGGCGCTTCTTTCCGACACCACCAGCGACCCCATCGCGCTCGTCGGCACCTACCGTCTCGAGGGCCCAGAGCAGATTCGCTACTTTATCCGCCGCATCCATCTGCCGACGCAGACCGCCACCGCGATGGCCGGCGGTTACCTTCCCCGCCGCTGTGTTGACCCGCTTCATCCCTTTCCCACGCGTCTGACCGACTGAAGAGGCGAATCGCTCCCTCACTCCTCCGGCCCGGCCAAAAAGCGCTCCCGCGCCGCCTCGAGCGCTGCAACCTTCCCGCGCACGATGAGCACATCCCCCTGCCGCAAGACGAAATGGGGATCAGGCGACGCGCCGCGAATGCCGCGCCGCCTCACCGCCACCACCTCGACCCCCAACTGGTCGAGCGCCAAATCGGCAAGCGCCCGGTCGATCCAAGGGCTGCGCTCCTCGACGACAAAGGTATCCAACCGCACCGCTCCGGCATCCGACTCCTCGTCGGCAAGATCGGTCACCCCGGAAAAGAAGCCCCGGAAAAGGCGGTAGCGCTCCTCACGCAACGCACGGAGATGACGGACCACCTTGGGGAGCGGCACTCCGACGAGCGCCAAGGTCTGAACCGCCATCATCACCGCCACCTCGATCGCCTCGGGGATCACCTCGGCCGCTCCAGCCGCAAACATCCGCTCCATGTCGCTTTCGTCGCGCACCCGCACCACCACCGGCACCTCGGGACGCAGCGCCTGAACCGCAGAGAGGATCCGCAACGCCGCGTCGCGGTCGGAAAAGGTGATGACCACCGCCTGGGCCCGCATCAATCCCGCTGCCTTCAACACCTCGGAACGGGCCGCGTCCCCATAGACGACGTTTTCACCCGCCGCTTGGGCACGTCGGACCCGTTCGGGGTCGAGATCGAGGGCAACGATGCTGATCCCCTCCTTGTCGAGCAGCTTCGCCATATGCTGACCGGTGCGGCCGTAACCGAGGAGCAGCACCGGCGCCTTGATCCGCACCGTGCGCGCGGCGATCTGGGTGAGCTCAAGCGAGCGGCGCAGCCATTCGCTGGCCACCACCCGCAGCACGATCTGATCGGAGAACTGCACGATGAGGGGTGCCATGAGCATCGAGAGGACGAGCGACGCCGCGACCACCTGCGGCCACGGCTGCGGCGTGAGGTCGAACCGCTCACCGAGCGCCAAGACGACAAAACCGAATTCGCCCGCGGTGGCGAGCCACAAAGCGCTCCGTAACGCGGTCGCGGTGTCGCTCCCCATTGCGCGCGACCCCAACCAGACCACTGCCGCTTTGACCCCAGCGACGACCACGATCGTCGCCGCCACCCAAGGGAGGAACGCCACGACGACGCGGACATCGAGAAACATCCCCACGGTAATGAAGAAAAGACCCAACAGCACGTCGCGGAACGGCTTGATATCCTCCTCGACCTGGTAGCGGTATTCGGTCTCGGCGATCAACATCCCCGCCAAAAAGGCGCCCAGCGCAAGCGACAACCCCAGCAGCTCCGAAAGCATCGCCATGCCGATCGTCACCAGCAGCACATTCAGGGTGAAAAACTCACTCGACCGCTCGCGCGCCACCCACCCGAACCAGCGGCGCATCAGCGGTTGGCCAAACCGCAACACCACGGCAAGGGCAATCGTCGCCTTGAGAAACGCCAGCGCGAGCGGCACGAACCACTCCCCCTCTCCACCCTTCGCCAGCGCAGGCATTAAAATGAGGATCGGCACCACGGCAAGATCCTGAAAGAGCAGCACCCCGATCACCTCGCGTCCGTGGGGCTTTTCCAGCTCCATCCGCTCACTGAGCAATTTCGATAGAATGGCCGTCGACGACATCGCGAGCGCCGAAGCGACCACAAAGCCACCGATCCACGACAGCCCCACGGCCGCCGCAACCCCCATCAAGAGGGCAACGGTCACCAGTACCTGGATCGCGCCGAGCCCGAAGACGACCCGTCGCATCGCCTTCAGGTGCGCGAGCGAAAACTCCAACCCGATCGAAAACATCAGGAAGACAATCCCGAACTCCGCAACCGACTGCGCGGTTGCCGTTTCGCGCAGGAGGTTGAGGCCACTTGGCCCGATGACGACCCCGACCAGGAGATACCCGATGATCGGCGGCAATCCCATGCGCCGGGTCACCCCCACCGTCACCACCGAGCCCAAAAGGAGCGTCACCAAAAGAAAAAGCGTCTCGTGCATTCCGATCCTGGGGTGAGCGATTTGCTATACTACGCGCCAGTATATCGGAACTCACCTCTATGGCCGAACCGTCTCAAAGGCTCTCCCCCGAGGGAATCATCGCCCGGGGTGAGACGACGCTCACGATCGAAATCGCGGCGCTGGAAGCGATCCGAGCACGCTTGCGCAGCGACGACTCCTTTGTCCGCGCGGTCCGCACGATCCTTGCCGCGCGCGGCCGCGTCATCGTCACGGGCGTCGGAAAATCGGGACACATCGGCCGGAAGATCGCCGCAACGCTCGCCTCGACAGGTACCCCCGCCTACTTCGTCCACGCGACGGAAGCGGCGCACGGTGACCTCGGGATGATCACCCCGAAAGATGTGGTGGTAGCGATCTCCTATTCGGGACAATCGGAGGAGCTCCTCACGATTCTCCCTGCGATCAAACGGTTCGGCGCCCACCTCATCGCGGTCACTGGGCGGCGGGAGTCGCCGCTGGCGCAAGCTGCCGAAATCGTCCTCGACGTCTCCGTACCGCAGGAGGCGTGTCCGCACAACATTGCCCCGACCGCAAGCACCACCGCCACGCTCGCCCTCGGAGACGCACTCGCGATGGCGCTCCTTGAAGCGCGCGGTTTTGGCCCCGACGATTTTGCCCGTACTCACCCCGCGGGTGCCCTTGGCCGAAGACTGCTGCTCCGCCTTGCGGATGTGATGCGCCCGCGCGAACGGTGCCCGGTCGCGACCGCCGAAACCCCTTTTACCGAAGCGCTCGTCACGATGACCCGCGGCGGGATGGGGATGGTGATCGTCGTCGACCGCGACGAGCGCCCGATGGGCATCTTCACCGACGGCGATTTGCGCCGCCTGCTCGAACGCGGCACCGATTGGCAGCATGCGCGCATCGGCGAAGTCGCCCACAAGCAGCCCAAGACCCTTCCGGCACAGGTGCTCGCCGCTGAGGCTGCGCGCTACATGGAGACCCACCGCATCAACCAGATCATCGCGACCGACGACGCGGGAAGAGTCGCCGGAGCCGCCCACATGCACGACCTGATGCTTGCGAAGGTGATCTAACATGGAGCGGGAGGAAAGAGCACGCGCCGTTCGCCTGATGGGGTTTGACGTCGACGGCGTGATGACCGACGGCCGTCTTTATTACGGCCCCGAGGGGGAGACGCTTAAAGTCTTTCACAGTCGAGACGGCCACGGGTTGAAGCTCCTGATGCGCGCCGGTATCACCGTTGTAGTCATCTCCGGCCGCCGCTCACCGGCGCTTGAAGCGCGGTGCGCTGAACTCGGCATTCGCGAATGTTACCTGGGGGTCGAAGACAAACTCGGCTGCCTCACCGCGCTCCTTGCCCGCCGCAATCTGACGTTTGCGCAAGCAGGTTACATGGGCGACGACATCGTCGACCTCGAAATCCTCAGCCACTGTGGCTTCTCTGCCGCACCCGCCGACGCCCATCCCGAGGTTCGCGCCCGTGTCGACTACCTTGCCCGCTTCCCCGGGGGATTTGGTGCGGTCCGCGAAGTGTGCGACTGGCTCCTTGCCGTGCAGGGCCGCCTAGCACCGCTCATCGCCGAAGCGCTCGGAGCCGCCTCCCCATGAGAATTACCGGCGAGACGATCCGGACGACTGCGCTCCTTACAGGCGTCGCGGCCGTGTCGCTCCTCCTCTGGTGGCTCGCGGAACGAGAACGAGCGGCCCTCATGCCCCAACCCCTCTTGCCACCGTGCATCGACTCGGTGGCCCTCGAGACCGAGACCGCTATTTACGGAGCAAATGGCCTGCTTGAGCAGCTCCTTGAGGCTGACAGAGTGGAACACGATCGGGAAAACGGAATCATGCACCTCACTGGGGTGCGCTGGGAGTCGTTCCGCCCCCCCTACCATCTGGTCGCCTATGCGCAACATGCCGATTGGATCGAGAGCGAACGGCGGCTCGACGCGAGCGGCACCGTGCGCCTGCGCCGTGACGCCGCTGACGCGCAACCCCTCGCGCTCGCCTCTGAAGCGCTCAGCCTATGGCCCGATGAGTCGCGCGCGGCAAGCACCTTCCCCACCTGGCTCCTTCAGGAGACCCAGTGGGCCTATGGCGACACCTTTTCGGCAGAAGAAAACCTCACCCGCGTCCACCTCGTCGGCCACGCCCACGTCTATTGGCCGCCACCCAACGAAACGACTCCACGAACAGAACGGGGAACCCCCTCCGCCAAATCTTCAGCGCGAGCGCGACGATGATGCCCACACACGCCTTCTCCCGAACAACCCATAACCCCTCTCCCTTTCGTCGGCACGGCGGAATCCTGATCCTCCTGCTGGGACTTCTCCTCGCGCCGCCGATCCTTGCCAAGAAGAGCGACCGCGAACAGCCGGTACGGATCGACGCCGACCGCATCACTGTAGACGAACGGGAACGGGTCCACCGCTTTGAAGGGGGCGTTCTGCTCCAGCAAGGGACGCTCGAAATTCGCGCCGACGAGGTGATCGTCACCCAAGACGACCAAGGTTTTCGCACCGGTACGGCGATCGGCAAGGGGCGGCTCGCGACCTTTCGCCAGCAGAAAGAGGGTTCGGACGAATGGATCACCGGCGAAGCAGAACGGCTGATCTACGACGCCCGCGCCGAGCGGCTGACGCTCACCGGTAAAGCCCGCGTCACCTCTGGGGGTGACCTGGTCGAAGGGGCGGTGATCGTCTATGAGGTCGGCAGCGAAACCTACCAGGTCACCAAGAGCGGCGCGGCCTCCTCGGCACCGAACGGCCGGGTGCGCGCAATCATTCAACCCAAAAACCCACCACCCAAGGAGTCAAAACCATGAGTCACACCGCTACTTCCCCCGTTGTTCTCAGCGAAATTCACGGCAAAGTAGGGCTCATCCGCCTCAACCGCCCCGAGCGGATGAACGCGCTCAACGACACGGTCATCGACGCGATTGGCGCGGCGCTCGACGCGATGGAAGCGGACGACAACATCGGCGCGATCGTTCTCACCGGGAACGAAAAGGCGTTCGCGGCCGGCGCCGACATCGGCGCAATGGCCGAATTCGACTACCAGCACGCCTACCGCACCGACTACATCACCCGCAACTGGGAGCGGATCAAGAGCTGCCGCAAGCCGATCATCGCTGCAGTGGCCGGCTACGCTCTGGGCGGGGGGTGCGAACTCGCGATGATGTGCGACATCATTATCGCCGCCGAGAACGCCCAATTCGGCCAACCCGAGATCAAACTGGGGATTCTTCCCGGTGCTGGCGGCACCCAGCGGCTCCCCCGCGCCATCGGCAAAGCCAAAGCGATGGACCTCTGCCTCACCGCCCGCTTCATGAAGGCAGACGAGGCCGAACGCGCTGGACTCGTCTCCCGCGTCGTCCCAACCGAGCGGCTCCTTGAGGAGGCGCTTGCGGTTGCGCAGACGATCGCGAGCTTCTCGCTACCCGTGGTGATGATGATCAAGGAGTGCGTAAACCGCGCCTTTGAGACCACCCTCGCCGAGGGCCTTCACTTCGAGCGCCGCCTCTTCCACGCGGCCTTCGCACTGGAAGACCAGAAAGAAGGGATGAAGGCGTTCCTCGAAAAACGCCCGCCCCAATTCAAGAACCGGTAATTTGTTGCACTGCACAAAAAACGGTTGACAAATCCACGATGAGTCGCTATAGTGTTTCATGTTGCACCGCAACATTTTTGACGACTCATCAGGAGGACTGACCATGAACACGCAACTCATCGAACAACTCGCCAACAACCAGCGCAAAATCTCTGAAGCCTGGCTGACGATTGCCAACCAAAACTTTGCCCTGGGCGAAAAGCTCACCAACATGACGCTTGAGATGCTCCGGGGCAACATGGAGCGTTTTGCGCAACAGAGCCAAACGCTGGTAGCGCAAAAAGACCCGCAAGCTGCCTGGCAAGAGGTGCAAAAGTTTGTCACCGGCAACGTCGAAGAGCTGATGAACCAGCAGCGCAAAGTGGCCGAACTGCTCAAACAGCACCGGAACGAACTGAGCAAAGTCGCCGAAGAGCAAATCAACGCGATCAACAAAGAGATCGCCGACCTCTTGGACAACCTCGCGAAGTCGGCCCCCGCGGGTTCGGAAGTGGCGATCAACGCCGCAAAATCGGCCCTTGCCGCGACGAGCGCCGCCTACGAAAACATCCAGAAGGCTTTCCAGCAAGTCAATGAGATCGTTGAAGCGAATCTCACCGCTGCAACGAACGCTGCGACCAAAGCGGTGAGCACCGCCGCCCAAACGGCGCAAAAAGCTGCCGCTGCGCCGGCTGCGAAAAAACCGGCGTAATGCAGTAACTTGCTGCTCTCTGGGGTGTGGGCGTTGCCGCACCCCGCAGCGCCGAGCGCCTCAAGAGAGAGCGCCCATCGTCGCCCCGCCTCGTGCGGGGCGATTTTTATGGTGCGCGTGATCATCGCACACCTGAGAAAGGTATGTCCGTACCAGGGCGCGAAAAAGTTTATTGTGCAACCCATTCCCAACCTTCAAGTGCACGAGCTCGTGGACAATAACCTCGCGGCGAAAGGCGGATGGCTGAGTCATGAGCTCTTCGTTCAACGTGAGCCGCCCACGAGTTGAAACACTCGCCCACTTCCGCTTCATGGGGCGAATATGGATCTCTTTGACGCGGGCTTCCACACCGATTCGGCGTGCCCAAGCGCGGACCTCTGCAAGCAGAATGTCGCGCACAACGGCAGCCTCCCCATGCAGTTCTCCCCTCTTCTCGCCCACGATGCTCATGGCACAGCTCTTCGCAGCAGGGTCAGCAGCTCATCGGTCCAGCCGACCACTTCCTGGACGCCAGCGTCGATCAATGCTTGGTAAACGAGTTTCCTCAGTTCGCGCTCGTGCGCTGCACTCACCCCCCAGTGCGGGAAATTCTGGAACGCAGGGTCCAAAGTAGCCGCCAGGCGCTGTGCCTTCTCCTGATCAACCCCCTTGTGCACTCGGAGCCACCAGGCGACGGCAAAAGCCTCAGGCGAAAGGTTACTCTCTCCACGCTCCTCTTGAGCCTTCTGCAAATCGCCCACCAAGGTGGTCAGTTCCTGCAGGGCCTGCTGGCTGTTCACCTGCCGCTCCTCAAAGGCGCGGCGGATCGCTTCGGCTCGCTCACCGATGGGGATCAGGTAGGGCTGCACTTTGCTCTGAGCGTCGACCAACTGGTGCAACTCTTTGAGCAGGTTGAACACCTTGACCGTCTCGGGCTTTTCCTCTTTCACCAGCGCCCAAAGTGCCTGTGCGCCGATTTCATAGGTCGCCCCGGGCTCATGCAAAGCGTTGGTGTCCGTATGTTTCTGGACGATCTCTGCGGTCTTGCGCAGGAACGATTTGTCCACGGGAACGTGTGGCTCGTAGGCGCTGCGCAAAAGCTGATACATCTCGACAATCTTCTGGTAATCCTCAAGGAACGGACGGAGAAAGGGGTCAGGCGATAGAATCTCATACACCTCTTCGAGTTCGCGAAAGTAGGCGTAGAAGGACTCTCGCGCCTCTTTGTCGCGGAAGTGCTCGAGCACCGCCTCCGCGGCCTTGTCCGCGCTTTTGCCCACAGCCAGAGGAAGAAACTCGCTTCGCCCCAGTTCCAGTAAGGAGGCAAAGCGCTCTTGGAGCACATCGAGCCCCTCGACCACCCCCTCCACCTCTGCAGAATCGAAAGCCAGCGCACGCTCCAAGTTGTCGAAGATCCCCACGAAATCGACGATGAGGCCGTTGGTCTTGCGCCGCCCATCCTCGTCCTCGTAGGGGCGGTTGACGCGGGCAATCGCCTGCAAAAGGACGTGGTCCCGCATCGGCTTATCGAGGTACATGCAGTAGAGGATCGGCGCATCGTAGCCGGTAAGCAGCTTTTCGGTGACGATCAGGATCCGCGGGTTCTCGTCGGGCTTGCGAAAAGCCTGACGCACCCGCGCCTCCTCCTCGTCACTCAGGTGGTAGCGGCGCACGTGTTTCGGGTCGTTCGCCCCCCGGCTGATCACCACTTCCGAGTATTCCGGGGGAAGGTAGCGGTCCAAGGCCTCCTTGTAAAAGCAGCACGCCTCCCGGTCTGCTGCGACCAAAAAGGCCTTATACCCCATCGGCTCCACATAGCTGCGGAAATGATCGGCCACAAATCCTGCGATTCTCACCACCCGCTCCCGGTTCTTGAGCATGTTCTTGAGGGTGACGGCGCGATCGAGTACGCGGTTGATCTCCTCGATATCCGCCACACCCTCGAGCTCCGCCGCAGCCCAGAACTCGCGCTCCATCGCTTCGCGATCCACCAACAAGTCATTGGGGGCCATCTGGTAGTGGAGGGGCACGGTGGTACCATCCACGATCGAGTCGCGAATCGAATACTTGTCTAGGTATCCCCCAGGGTCGCCACCGCCGAAGACCTTAA
>NZ_BAAHXE010000037.1:0-21261 GCF_054657095.1 Hydrogenophilus islandicus
CGCGTCGAGCCACGCGACGAGCGCCTGCACCACCTGCCGGATCTCGTCAGGCGTACGCGCCAATTCTAGCCGAAAGAGCGCCGCAGCGATCCTTGGGACACGTCGCTCCCGTCGAGGCACTGAAGCGATGGCAGAGGAAGCGACCGGAGTTATTCAAGAAACGTGTATACAATCTCACGGGTCGCGACACCGAACAAGGGTCTCGAATGGAGGTTGCTCCCTGGGCCGTGTGTGAGCGGAGGGGTGAGGAAGAGTTGAATCCCGCCCCGCAATCAAGCGTGCACAGCAGCCTCTTCGCGGGCCGACGGAATGTGTTTGGGCAGGCTACGCCCCTGCGGACGGACCGCACTCCAGCCCAAGCAGGCAAGCCAGATGGAACGTGGGATGGGTTTTTCGCCATCGCGGTAATAGATCAGCATCCGGCGCGAGATGCCCAAGGCTTCGGCGGCTTGCTCCAGCGTCAATCCGGTTTCGTGCAGCCAGTTCCAGATGCGCTCATGACCGATGCCGCCCGCCTGCTCGACAGCCAGGTTGCGCAGATTATCAGCAGCCAATTCAAGCTCGCCTTCGATCCATTCCACGTAATGTCCAAAAGAGCCCACCCTGGCCTGGGCGAAGAGGGCTTTGTCATTGAGGGGAGCGAGCGCTTGGGTGGTGTGGATCCATTCGCTCAGGTCAACCTCAAAGACTTGACCGTCGGCGTAGGTCAGGCGCAAGCGGTAGTCGGGCAAGGCTTTGACCGCGGTGAGGGTGAAGTGTTTTTTGCTCATCCTTGCAACTCCTCAAAGATTTGGGCCAGCCACGCCTGGCGTTCTTTGGCCCATGTCAGCACCTCAGCGATTTCCCGCACGGCGACCCGCCCATGGATGATCTCGATGGGGTCGATGCGCACCCACGCTTCGCGTCCATCGTTCAACTCGACGTGGAAGTGCGGCGGCGGATGGTCTCTCGGGTTGATCCGAACCCGGCAATGGGCAAAGCGCTGGATGACGGGCATGCAGCTCATAATAGTGCAATGGTTGCACGTTGTCAAGTGTAGCGCTTGTTTGGCGTAAAATAGCGCCGCAGCCTCATGACCGGCTCAATGGTGCCTTGATGATTGACAACGATAGCGGCTAAAAGCTCCTCTTCGTACCCCCCGGAAATGATGAATCGGCACGTACACCTGACGAGATCCGGGAGGGGGTGGCGAAGTCCAAGAGCTTTTGAAGGTTGACATGATGCTTGCGGAACGGATGGCGCGCTGGGCGCACGCACATGAGCGGATGGCGGACCCAAATCGACGAGGGGGCACGGATTCAGGTGAGACTCGATCAAAAAACCATAGCCATCATCAAAACAGAGGTTGCCCGAATGCTGGGCGACAACGTCACGATCCGGTTGTTTGGCAGCCGTGCCGACGATTCGCAGCGCGGAGGCGATATCGACTTGCTGATAGAAATCCCGCAACCGCTCCCGCACCGCATCGTGATGGAATGCAAGATTGCAGCAGCACTTTTTATCAAACTGGGCGGGCGCAAGGTCGATGTGCTGATCAAAGATCCCACGATGCCGCCACGGCCCATTGATCAGATGGCCAATTCCCAGGGGGTCGTGCTATGAACGCGAACGATCTTGTTCCATGGCCTACGCCGTGGAGCACGGACTCCTGGAGCGCCGGACAGGGCTGAGCGGCGATACAGCGGGACGCGAGACCTAACCAGCGCTTTGCGCTCGGGCGTCGAACCCGGGGAAGGCGCGCGCGAGCGCTTCGAACGCCGCGCGTTGGGCGTCGCTTTTCGGCTCCGGCACCACCACTGTGAGTTCCAGATAAAGGTCGCCCGGGGGGTTGCCGGGAATGCCGCGCCCTTTGACCCGTAGGGTCTTACCACTCTGCGCCGCTGCTGGTACCCGCACCTTGAGGCTCGTGCCGTCGGGTAGGGTTACCGGGACGACGGCACCGAGCGCCGCTTCCCACGGCGCGAGCGGCAGTTTCCGGTGGACGTCGCGCCCTTCCACCCGGTAGTCGGAATTGGGGCGGAAGTGGACTTCAAGGAGCAGGTCGCCGTTGGGTCCGCCGTTGATCCCGGGGCCGCCGAGCCCTGCGAGGCGAATCACCTGCCCTTCGCGCACCCCTTGCGGGATCTTTACCTCCACCGTGCGGCTTTTGAGGGTGACCCGACCGCTCGCGTCGACGACGGGGGCGCGCAGCGTGATCTGCTTCGTGCCGCCGCGGTAGACGTCTTCGAGGTCGAGGAGCACCTTGGCGTGGTGGTCTTCGCCGCGGAAGGGGTGGCCGCCACCTGTACGGGCGTGGCGCGTTTGGCTGCCCATCCGGCCGAAGAGTTCGGCGAAGAAGTCGGAGAAGTCGCCGAGGTCGGCGGCGTCAAAGGGGTGGCTGCTGCGAAACTCGAACCCTGCGTCCCATCCGGGGGGTGGGCGGAACTCTTGCCCTGCCTGGTAGTGGGCGCCGAGCTGGTCATAGGCGGCGCGCTTTTCCGGGTCGGAGAGGACGGTGTAGGCCTCGTTGATCGCCTTCATTTTCTGCTCGGCGTCGGGCTCTTTCGAGACGTCGGGGTGGTATTGACGCGCGAGCTTGCGGTAGGCCTTTTTGATCTCCTCCTGGGTCGCGGTGCGCGGCACGCCGAGAATCTGGTAGTAGTCGCGAAATTCCATCTTTTCGGCCTTTGTCTTTTCAGGGTGACGCCATTATTGTGGTGGCAGCGGGGGGCGCTTTCAAGTGGGGGCGGGCTTGGGGCGCGTCAAGGGGTGAGCAGCCGCTGATGTTCGACCTTGAGGCAGAGGTCTTGGACGACGATGACGCCCCGCGCCCTGAGCGGTTCGACGGCAGCGTCATTGCGGATCCCGAGTTGCAGCCAGAAGGCGCGACACCCTTTGGCGAGCGCCTCTTCGACCACCGGCGGGACCTCGTCAGGACGGCGAAAGACATCGACGAGGTCGATCGGTTCGGGAATCGCCAAGAGCGACGGGTAGCAGGGGATCCCCTCCCAGGTAGCGAGCCGCGGGTTGACCGGGAAAATGGTGTAACCGACCGTCTGCAGGTAGCGGGCGACGCGGTAGCTGGGACGGTCGGGTTTGTCGGAGATGCCGACCACCGCGATCGTGCGGATGGCGGTGAGGAGTTGCCGGATCTCCTCGGGGCTGGGGTTGGGTAGTGGAGCGACGAGCGGGTCAGAGGTCATGGCAGTGGCCTTTCAATGTGGCAGGAATGAGGGTCAGGTTCCAGTGGGCGACGGCCCACGCGACGATTTCGTCCGGCCGGGCGCGTTGGAGTTCAACGGGGGGATTTTGCCCGAGAAAGGCGAGCGCGGCAACGAGGCCGCGGGCGAGGCGCACGGGGTCGTCGTGGGGGAGCATCGGGGCGAGGTTCTGTTTGGAGAGCTTCTGGCCGTTTGGGGCAAGCGCTACCGGTACGTGAGCGTAGTGCGGCAGGGGTAGTTCGAGGGCGCGAGTGAGCGCGATCTGGCGCGCGGTGGAGCCGAGGAGGTCGGCACCGCGCACGACATGGGTGACGCCGATCAGGGCGTCGTCGACCACCACCGCCAGTTGGTACGCGGCAACGCCATCAGCGCGCCAGACGATGAAGTCACCCGCGTCGCGGGGAAGATCTTCGCGAAGGGGCCCTTGGATGCGGTCGGTGAAGTCGATCACTTCCGTTGTGCGGTAGCGCCACGCGCGGGCCGTTTTGCCGGGGGCAAGTCCGTTGCGGCAGGTGCCGGGGTAACGAGGACTGCCGTCGATCGCACGGGGGGCGTCGGCGAGCTCTTTGCGGGTGCAGCCGCAGGGGTAGAGGCGGTTGGCGCGAAGGAGTGTTTCAAAGGCTGCCCGGTAGGCCTCTTGGTGGCGCGATTGCCAGGTGACTGCGCCGTCCCAGGTGAGGCCGCACGCTTCGAGCTGTCTCCTGATGAGGTCGGCAGCGCCCGGGACGACGCGGGGGGTGTCGAGATCGTCGATCCTCAGGTGCCACGTGCCGTTGTGGGCGCGAGCGTCGCAGTAGCTCGCGAGCGCGGCGACGAGGGAGCCGAAGTGGAGCGGCCCGGTGGGGGAGGGGGCGAAGCGTCCGACGTAGCGGCTCATGACTCCTGTTCGCGCTGGACGCGGAGCACCCCGTCGGTCCGGCGGAGCCGCTTGATGAGGCGGGCAAGGTGGACGCGGTCGCGGACTTCGACGACGAAGTGGATGAGGGTGGTGGCGTCCGACTGGGCGTCGAGGTCGACGTGGACAATGTTCCCCTCCTCTTGGGCGATCGCCGAGCTGATCCGGGCGAGCATCCCGATGCGGTCGCGCGCGATCACTTTGAGGCCAGCGGGAAAGCGCCGCTCAGAAGGGAGCGGTTCGGCCCACGCGGCTTCGATCCAGCGCGGTTTGCCGCCCCGCCGCACGACGGGGCATTCGGCGCGGTGGATGTCGAGGCCGTGCCCTTGGCGCAGGAGCCCGACGATCGCGTCGCCCGGGATCGGCCGGCAGCAGGGGGCGAAGGTGATCGACGCGTCGCGCGTTTCGCCCACTTTGAGGCGGGAAAGCGGTTGGGGTTTGAGGACGCCGCCGCGGCCGCTCTCCTGATCCTGCGCGGCAACCAGGGTTTCGGCGACCGCGATCGCGTTGCGGTGGCCGAGCCCAATCTCTTGCAGGAGCTGGTTCCTGCTTTTGCCGG
This sequence comes from Hydrogenophilus islandicus, assembly GCF_054657095.1. Lineage (NCBI taxonomy): Bacteria > Pseudomonadati > Pseudomonadota > Hydrogenophilia > Hydrogenophilales > Hydrogenophilaceae > Hydrogenophilus > Hydrogenophilus islandicus. Next base: position 4,655 of record NZ_BAAHXE010000037.1, read on the forward strand.
AGAGTTGCCGCAGGAGCCGCTCCCACGCGAGCGTCGAGATCGCTCCCAAGGTGAGGCCATAGGGGCGCAGCGCCTGGTCGAGGAGCCGTTCGCCGAGATAGACCGCCTGCTCCTGCTTCTCTTGTTTGAGGAAGCGGCGGATTGCGGTGCGGGCGCGCGCCGTGCGGACGAAGTTGAGCCACGCGGGGTTGGGGCTTGGGGTGGCGCTGGTGATGATCTCGACGCGGTCGCCGTTACTGAGTTCCGTGCGCAGCGGCATCAGCTCTCCGTTGATGCGGCAGGCGATCGCTTTGTGGCCTACTTCGGAGTGGATCGCGTAGGCGAAGTCGACGGCGGTGGCGCCGCGCGGCAGCGAAAAGATTTCGCCGCGGGGGGAGAAGACGAAGACTTCGTTGGGGTAGAGGTCGATTTTGACCGCGTCGAGAAAGTCGCCCGCTTCGTCGGTGGGGAGTTCGAGGAGCGATTCGAGCCACGCACGGGTCTGCCGCTCGGTGGGGCTTGCCGCTTCGCCGCTTTTGTAGAGCCAGTGGGCGGCGACCCCCTGTTCGGCGAAGCGGTGCTGCTGGAGCGTCCGGATCTGGATCTCGAGCGGGATCCCCTGCGGGCCGATCACCGTGGTGTGGAGCGACTGGTAGCCGTTGGGTTTGGGGAGCGCGATGTAGTCCTTGAGTTTGCCGGGGATCGGTTTGAAGTGGCGGTGGATCGCGCCGAGCGCGAGGTAGCAGCTCGGTTCGTCGCGGGTGACGATCCGGAGGCCAAAAAGGTCGAGCACCTGGTCAAACGTGAGGTGCCTCTGCTGCATCTTTTGGTAGATCGAGTAGAGGTGCTTTTCCCGGCGGTAGATTTCGGCGGTGATCCCCCATTCGGCGAGGGCGGCGCGGACCGTTTCGTGGAGTTGTTCGAGGAGCTGGGCGTTTGCGCCCCGCGCAGTCTCTACCGCGGCGGCGAGCACCGCGTGGCGCCAGGGGTGTTCGGCGGCAAAGGCGAGGTCTTGGAGCTCGCGAAAGAGGGCGTTCAACCCCAGGCGGTGGGCGATCGGGGCGAAGATCTCGAGCGTTTCGTGGGCGATCCGTCGCCGCTTCGCCGGTTTGAGCGCCGCGAGGGTGCGCATGTTGTGGAGCCGGTCGGCGAGTTTGATGAGGATCACCCGGATGTCTTGCGCCATTGCAAGAAACATTTTGCGGAAGTTCTGCGCCTGGGCCTCTTCGACGCTTTGCGATTCGAGCTTTTCGAGTTTGGTGAGGGCGTCGACGAGTTCGGCCACCGTACTCCCGTAGCGGTGGGCGATTTCGACCTTTTTGACGCCACAATCTTCGATGACGTCGTGAAGGAGCGCCGCAATGATGCCGTTGTCGTCAATCCGCCAGCGGGCGACGATCTCGGCGACGGCAATCGGGTGGGTGACGTAGGGCTCGCCGCTCGCGCGGGTCTGCCCTTCGTGCGCCCAGGCGGCAAAGTGGGCCGCGTCGTCGACGCGGGCAAGGGCTGGCCCCGAGAGGTAGGTGGCGAGCGTCTTGCGCAGTCCCCCGTACGCCGTCGGGATGGCTTTGGGTTGAAAAGAGGGGGAGGGGGGTGCCGGCGGGGCAGCCGCGTCACGGATCGGGGCGTCTGCCATCGCCGTGCTTCCGGGATGGGTCAGGTGGTCCGTTTTTCGAGAATATCGGGGCGAACGGCACCCGCGGCGATCTCACGCAGCGCAATCACCGTCGGTTTGTCCTTGCTGTGGGGTTTGAGGGGGATCAGCGGTTCGGCCCCGAGGCTCAGTTGCCGGGCGCGGGTGGCCGCGACCAGCGTCATCTCGAAGCGGTTCGGGATCTTTTTCAGACAGTCGTCAGCAGTGATACGGGCCATCGTCGGTTCCTTCAGTTCGGGGTTTCACAATTATGGAGTACAGCGAGCAAGCTCGGCAAAGAGCGCGGGGTGGCGGGCGCGCTGCTTGGCAGTGCGGCACCGCTCGGCGCTCACGACTGCGCGGAGCTGCTCGGTGGCAGTTTCCAGGGAGTCGTTGATGATAGCATAGTCGAATTCATCGACGTGGCGAAGCTCCTCGCGGGCGTTCGCGAGCCTTCGGGCGATGACCGCGTCGGAGTCCGACGCCCGCTTTCTCAGGCGCGCTTCGAGTTCGGCAAAGGAGGGGGGGAGGATGAAGATCGAGACGAGGGCGGGGAAGCGCGCTTTGACTTGCCGCGCCCCCTGCCAGTCGATCTCAAGGAGGACGTCGCGGCCGGCAGCGAGTTCCGTTTCGACCCATGAACGGCCGGTGCCGTAGCAGTTCCCATGGACTTCGGCCCATTCGAGGAACTGCTCGGCGGCGACCATTGCGCGAAACTGCTCGGGGGTGACGAAGTGGTAGTGGACGCCGTCGATCTCGCCCGGGCGGGGCGGCCGGGTGGTGTAGGAGACCGAGAGGCGCAGCTGCGGGTCGTGCGCGATCAGGCGATGGACGAGGGTGGTTTTGCCCGCGCCCGACGGGGCGGTGATGACAAAGAGGCTTCCGGCGCTCGCGGGGGCGGGGTTAGGGGGGGCGGTCGGGGTCATCGCTCATTCCTCACGCTATTCGATATTCTGCACCTGTTCGCGCATCTGTTCGATCACCACCTTCATCTCCAGCGCAATGCGGGAGAGTTCGGGAAGCGCTGCTTTTGCGGAAAGGGTGTTCGCTTCGCGGTGAAACTCCTGCATGAGGAAGTCGAGCCGTTTGCCGACCGGTTCAGCGCGTTGGAGAGTGTGGTCGAGTTCGGTCAGGTGGGCGTCGAGCCGGTCGAGCTCTTCAGCGATATCGACGCGCTGGGCGTAGAGGGCAACCTCTTGCCGGATCCGGTCGGCGGTCTCGGCGGTGGTGATCGGTTGCAGGGCGTTTGTGAGTTGCGCTTCCCAGGCCCGTTGCGCCTCAGGGGCGATCGCGCGGGCTTGGGCAAGGAACTCGCGCAAGCGCGCGGCGCGCTCGATGAGCGCTGCTGCGAGCTGTGCCCCTTCGCGGGCGCGGTGGGCGACGAGCTCATCGAGCGTCGCGTCGAACGCGGCAAGGAGTTGGGCGCGCAGCGCCGTTTCGTCGCTGGGGGGAGCGGCAAGGAGCCCCGGCCAGTGGACGATTTCGGCCACCGACAACGGGCGCGCATTCGGAATGCGGGCAAGGATCGCCGTTTGCAGGTCGGCAAGCAGGGTGAGCACCTGGGGGTCCAACGCCGGCAATGTGCTCTTTGTGGCCTGCTGAAGTTGCAACCGCACCTCGACTTTGCCCCGTTTGATCCGCGCCGCGAGCCGCTGCCGCAGTTCCGGTTCGAGCGCCCGCCACGGGTCGGCGAGGCGAAAGGAGAGGTCGAGAAAGCGATTGTTGACGCTGCGCATCTCCCATACTGCCTCTGTTGCCGGGTCAAGCGGCAGGCGCTGGGTGGCAAACGCCGTCATGCTGTAAATCATCACCGGGCTCGCTATAATCGTTCCTTGCCATTCTAACCGGTTGCCGCGATGGTGGAAAGGGGAAACGTCCCGCTCCCCGAGGGGTGGTTGATCGAAGGGTACCGCATCCGGTCGCTGATCGCGCGCGGCGGCTTCTCTTTTGTCTATCGGGTGGTGGGAAAGGATGGGAAACCATACGCGCTCAAGGAGTATTTCCCCCACGAGATGGTGGTGCGCCCCGAGAAGGAGGTGGAGCCGACGATCGTGCCGGGGAAAGAGAAGGCCTTCTATTTCGGTTTGAAGTGTTTTTTCGACGAAGGGCGGACACTCGCGCAGATCAGCCATCCTAACATCGTGCGCGTCTTCAACCTCTTTCGCGCCTTTGAGACGATCTACCTGGCGATGGCCTATGAAGCGGGGATGAGTCTGCACCGCTACATCCGCGAGAAGGGGGGACGACTGCGCGAGACCTTCATCCGCGTGCTCCTGTTGCGTCTGCTCTCGGCACTGCGCGAGGTCCATGCCCACAAGTTACTCCATCTCGACCTAAAACCGGCGAACGTCCTGCTGCGCAAAGGGGGGGATCCGGTGCTCATCGATTTCGGCGCGGCACGTCAGGGGATCGCCTACGAGATGGATTGGGTGCGGACGATGTTTACCCCCGGTTTTGCCCCGCCGGAGCAGTTGCAGGCGCAGAAGGAGCGGATCGGGCCGTGGACCGATCTCTACGCGTTGGGCGGGATCGCTTTTGCCTGCATCACTGGGGTATCGCCCCCTCGGGCCGAAGAGCGGCAGAAGAGTGACTCCGTTCCGGGGAGATTGGCCGACTTTCGCGGCACCTACAGCGACGAGCTCTTGGCGCTGGTGGAGAGCATGTTGGCGCTCGAGCCCGAGAAGCGGCCGCAAAGCGCTTACCAGATCTTCAAGCAGCTCAACGAGAGCACCTTTCCCTTGACCCGAATGGGCGCCACCGTGATCGGTGGCGATTGACGAGGAAAAGCAATGCGTTTTGCCGTTTTTCAAGCGACTTCGGTGGGCGATCGCGTTAAGAATGAAGATCGGGCAGGGTACAGCTACTCCCGCGAGGCGCTCCTGATGGTGGTGGCTGACGGGATGGGTGGCCACATGGCCGGGGATCGCGCTGCCGAGGTTGCAGTGCTCGTTTTGGCGAAAGCCTTTTCGCTCGTCGCGAAACCGCGGGTGCCCGATCCGGCAACCTTCTTGGCGCATGCCTTCATCGACGCCCATTTTGCCGTGAACGAGATCGTCGCGAAGAGCGACGGGGAACGCGATCGCCAGCCGCGAACCACCCTCGTTGCCGCGCTGGTGCAAGAGGGGGTCGTATGGACGGCCCATGTGGGGGACTCGCGCTGTTACCACCTGCGTGCCGGCAAGGTCCTCTTTCGCACGAGTGACCACTCGCAAGCGCAGCTCCTCCTGCAGCAAGGGGAGCTTTCCGAGGCCGAGTTGCGCCACCACCCGGCACGTAACCGGCTGTTGGCGTCGATCGGCGGGCAGGAGGTGCCGCGGGTCGAATTTGGCCGCCGCATTACCCTCCAGCCCAACGACGTCATCGCACTCTGTTCCGACGGGTTGTGGGGGCAGCTCGACGACAGCGAGATCGCGAGTCGCCTCGCTGCGCCGAACTTGGAGTGGGCGACCCAGTCGCTCGTCGATGAGGCGGTGGTGCGCGCCGCGGGGCGGTCGGACAATGTGACGCTGCTGACCATGCGCTGGCTCGAAGCGAGCGCCAGCGATGAGAAGACGGCGTGGCTCGACACGAGCCAGACGACAGGGTGCGTGACCTCGATCTTCACCCAGGTCGAGGAGACCGCGCCGAGCGATTTCCTCCTTACCGATGAGGATGTGGAGCGGGCGATCGAGGAGATCAACGAGACGATCGAGAAATTTCGGAGAGATCGCGGATGATGCGCAGTTTTGAGCGTGCCGCAGATGCGCTGCGGCCGGTGACGATCACCCCCCATGTCGCCCCGTACGCCGAGGGGTCGGCGCTGATCGCGATGGGGCATACGCGGGTGTTGTGCACGGCGACGGTCGATGAGCGGGTGCCGCCCCACTGTAAAGAACGGGGCGGAGGGTGGGTGACTGCGGAGTACGGGATGTTGCCGCGCGCGACTCATACCCGCAACGACCGCGAGGCGGTGCGCGGTAAACAGAGTGGTCGAACGCAGGAGATCCAGCGGCTTATTGGCCGCAGCCTCAGGATGGCCGTCGACCTCGAGCGGTTGGGGCCACGGCAGATCATCCTTGACTGCGACGTGCTCCAGGCCGACGGGGGGACGCGGTGCGCGGCGATCACTGGCGCGTGGGTAGCGCTGGCGCACGCGTGCGCGCGGCTCGTTGCCGACGGGGTCGTGGCCGCTTCCCCCCTCACCGCACAGGTGGCTGCGGTTTCGGTCGGGGTCGTCGCCGGGGTGCCGCTCCTTGACCTCGATTACGCCGAAGATTCGCAGTGCGACTTCGACATGAACGTGGTGATGAACGACCGGGGTGAGCTCGTGGAACTGCAGGGAACCGCCGAACGGCAAGGGTTACCGCGAGAGACGCTCCTTGCGCTCCTCGACTTCGCCGAAAAGGGGTTGAAGCAGCTCTTTGCGCTGCAGCGGGAGGCGTTGGCTGCGGGCAGCGGTGGAGGGGCGTGATGGCGCAAGATGCGGTCACCGTGGTGCTCGCGAGCGACAACGCCGGGAAACTTGCGGAACTTTCAGCGCTCCTTGCCCCTTTGGGGGTCACCCTCCAACCCCAAGGGGCGTTCGGCGTTCCTGCGGCGAGCGAACCGTATGCGACCTTTCTCGAAAATGCCCTTGCCAAAGCGCGCCATGCGGCGCGGCTCACGGGCCATCCGGCTCTTGCCGACGATTCAGGTCTGGTGGTACCGGCGCTCGGTGGCGCTCCGGGCGTACGCTCGGCGCGCTTTGCCGGTGAGCCGAGATCAGACGTGCGCAACAACGAAAAGCTCCTTGCGGCGGTTGCGGGCCTCTCACGCGAGGAGCGGGCGGCCTACTACTACGCGTGTCTGGTCTTTGTTGCCCACGCCGATGACCCCACTCCGTTTGTCGCTGAAGGGCGGTGGTGGGGGGTGATCGCGGATGCCCCGCGCGGCGAAAGGGGGTTTGGCTACGATCCCCTCTTTTTCGACCCCGCGCTCGGGAAAACCGCGGCGGAGCTTACCCCGAGCGAGAAGAACGCCCGCAGCCACCGTGGGCAGGCGGTCGCGAAGCTGGTCGCGGCGTGGCCGGAGCTCGTTGCGGCTCTTCCCCATAGATGAGCGGGCACGCTTTCCCGCCCCTCACGCTCTACATCCACGTGCCGTGGTGCGTGCGGAAGTGCCCCTATTGCGACTTCAATTCTCACCCGCAGCGGGGGGCGATCCCCGAGGAGGCCTTTCTTGCGGCGCTCACCGCCGATCTTGCCGCCGACGCCGCGTGGGTGGGTGATCGGGCGATCGAAGCGATCTTTTTCGGCGGCGGGACGCCGAGTCTCCTCTCGGCCGAGACGATCGCGGCGATCCTTACCCGAGTCCGGTCGATGCTCCCCGTTACCGATGAGGCCGAGGTGACGCTCGAAGCCAACCCCGGCGCGACAGAGATCGGGGCGTTTGCGGCGTGGCGGGAGGCAGGGGTCAATCGCGTCTCGATTGGCGTTCAGAGTCTCGATCCCCAGGGGCTTACGGTACTCGGGCGCATCCACGACGCGGCAACGGCCAAGGAGGCGGTTGCCGCAGCACTGAAACACTTTCCCCGCGTCAATGCCGACCTCATCACCGGTTGGCCGGGTCAGACGCCCGAAGGGGCGGCGGCGGAAGTCGCAGAACTGCTCGCCCTTGGGGTGCGCCACCTCTCGCTCTATGAACTGACGATCGAACCCAATACTCCGTTTGCCGCTTCTCCCCCCAAGGGACTTCCCGACGAGGAGGAACTTGTCGCGATCGAGACGGCGGTTCTCGAGCGCGTCGCCCGCGCGGGGCTTGCCCGCTACGAGGTGAGCGCCTACGCTGCGCCCGACCACCGCTGCCGCCACAACCTCAACTACTGGACCTTCGGCGACTACCTCGGGATTGGTCCGGGGGCGCACGGCAAGATCACCCGCCCCGAGGGGGTGTTGCGCACCCGCAAGCGCGCCCATCCGAACGACTATCTCAGCGTGTTGCCGGCGCTCGATGGGCAATCGTTCTCGCCGCTTTGTGTCGCTCACTACGCCAACCCTTTCGCGGCCGAAGCGCAGTGGGTCGCGCGCGAGGTGCTCCCCTTTGAGTTCATGATGAACGCGCTGCGCCTCGCAGAGGGGGTAGCGAAGGAGCTCTTCACCGCGCGCACGGGGCTCCCCTTTGCGGTGATCGCGCCCACCTGGGAGCGGCTCGTCGCCCGCGGCTGGGTTGAACCGGCGGAGGTGCGGTTGGCCTGTACCTCGCTCGGGTGGCGCTACCTCAATAGCGTCCTCGAAGCGTTCCTGCCGGTGTGATATGCTTACCGGTTCTCTTCGAATCGAATAACAGACGGATCCTGGTGATGCAGCCCGACCGAACCGCGTGCCTCACGGCGCTTCTCACTGAACGGGTGCTCCTGCTTGACGGAGCGATGGGGACGATGATTCAGCAGTACCGCTTCACGGAAGAGGATTATCGCGGTACGCGCTTTGCCGACCACCCCGTCGAACTCAAAGGGAACAACGACCTGTTGACGCTCACCCAGCCCGAGGCGATCGCGGCGATCCATCGCGCCTACCTCGAGGCCGGGGCGGACCTCATCGAAACGAACACTTTCAACAGCACCCGGGTGTCGCAAAGCGACTATGGTCTCGAGGCGCTCGCGTACGAACTCAACTACGCCGGGGCGCACCTGGCGCGGCAGCTCGCCGACGAATACACGGCGCGCAATCCCGACCGCCCCCGCTTTGTCGCCGGCGTCTTGGGGCCGACGTCGAAGACGCTGTCGCTTTCGCCCGACGTCAACGACCCTGGCTTTCGCGCGATCACTTTCGATGCCTTGGCTGACGACTACTTCGACGCGGCGCGGGGGCTTGTCGACGGGGGGGCGGATCTCCTCTTGATCGAGACGGTCTTCGACACCCTCAACGCCAAAGCGGCCCTCTACGCGCTCGAGCGGCTCTTTGCCGAGCGCGGCGCGCGCCTTCCGGTGATGATCTCCGGCACGATCACCGACGCCGCGGGGCGGACCCTCTCCGGACAGACTCCTGAAGCCTTTTGGGCAAGCCTTGCCCACGCCCGGCCGCTCACCTTCGGCTTCAACTGTGCCCTCGGCGCGCGGGAGTTGCGCCCCCACATCGAGGCGATCGCCCGCGTCTGCGACACCTTTGTCTCCGCCCACCCCAACGCTGGCCTGCCCAACCCGTTGGCGCCGACCGGTTACGACGAGACACCTGAAATGCTCGCCGCGGAGGTCGAGGGGTGGCTCGCCGACGGCCTGGTCAATCTCGTCGGCGGCTGCTGCGGCACGACCCCGGCGCACATCGCGGCGCTTGCGGAGCTCATTCCCCGCTACCCCCCGCGGCGGCGGCCCGAGCCGTCGCGCACCCTCGTACTCGCGGGGCTAGAGCCGCTCGTCGTCGATGCGACCACCGGGTTCATCAACATCGGCGAGCGCACCAACGTCGCCGGGTCGCGGCAGTTCGCCCGCCTGATTCGGGAAGAGCGGTTCGACGAGGCGCTCGCGGTTGCGGCGCAGCAGGTGGCTGCGGGGGCGCAGGCGATCGACGTCAACATGGACGACGCGATGATCGACGCGGTGAGTGCGATCGACCGCTTCTTGAAGCTCGTCGCGGCGGAGCCGGAGATCGCGCGCGTGCCGGTGATGGTCGACTCGTCGCGCTGGGAGGCCGTCGTCGCAGGACTCAAGTGCCTGCAGGGGAAGGGGATCGTCAATTCGATCTCGCTCAAGGAGGGCGAAGCGGTCTTCCTTGCCCAGGCGCGCGAGGCGCGGCGTCTCGGCGCCGCGGTGGTCGTGATGTGTTTCGACGAGATGGGGCAGGCCGACACCTTCGAACGCAAAATCGCGATCGCCGAGCGGGCCTACCGCTTGCTCGTAGAGGATGGCTTTCCCGCGCACGAGATCATCATCGACCCCAACGTCTTCGCGATCGCGACAGGGATTCCCGAACACGACCGCTACGCGCTCGATTTCATCGAAGCGGTGCGCTGGATCCACGCGAATCTTCCCGACGCGAAGACGAGCGGCGGGATCTCCAACGTCTCCTTTTCGTTTCGCGGCAACGAACCGGTGCGCGCGGCGATGCACACTGTCTTTCTCTACCACGCGATCGCCGCGGGACTGACGATGGGGATCGTCAATGCTGGCCAGCTCGGGATCTACGACGAGCTCGACCCGGAGCTGCGCCAATACGTGGAAGACGCGATCCTCTGCCGCCGTCCCGACGCGGCGGAGCGGCTGATCGCCTACGCGCAGGCACTTGCGGAGCAGCAGAAAGGGGATGCGCCAGCCCAGAGGGAGGAGCAGGCGTGGCGCGCGTGGCCGGTTGCGGAGCGGCTCAAACACGCGCTCGTCAAGGGGATCACCGATTTCATCGTCGAAGATACCGAGGCGATGCGGCAGCAGTTTGCTGCCGAAGGGAAGGGGCCACTCGCGGTGATCGAAGGGCCGCTGATGGCTGGGATGAACGTGGTCGGTGACCTCTTCGGCGCCGGGAAGATGTTTCTCCCGCAGGTGGTGAAGTCGGCGCGGGTGATGAAGATGGCGGTCGCCCATCTCCTCCCCTTTATTGAAGCGGAGAAGGCGGCGAGCGGCAACACCGCAGCCAAGGGCAAGGTGGTGATCGCTACTGTCAAGGGGGATGTGCACGATATCGGCAAAAATATCGTCAGCGTGGTGCTCGCGTGTAACGGTTATGAGGTGATCGACCTCGGGGTGATGGTGCCGTGCGAAAAGATTCTCGCGGAGGCGAAAGCCCAGCGGGCCGACGCAATCGGCCTATCGGGGTTGATCACCCCCTCGTTGGAAGAGATGGCCCATGTCGCGAAGGAGATGCAGCGGCAGGGGTTTACGGTGCCGCTCCTGATCGGCGGGGCGACGACGAGCCGCACCCATACGGCGGTGAAGATCGCCCCCCACTACGACGTCGGCGTGGTGTGGGTGCCCGACGCATCGCGCGCGGTCGGGGTGGTCTCGGCGCTGCTTTCCACCGAACGCGAGCGCTACCTCCAGAACGTGAAAGAGGAGTACCAGCGGATCCGTGAGCGCCACGCGCAGAAAAAGGGTTATCGGGTGGTGCCGCTCGAGGTCGCGCGGCAGAGGGCTTTTGCTACGGACTGGCAGCGCTACACGCCGCCGCAACCGGTGTGCGAAGGGGTGTGGCACGAGACGGTGCCGCTCGCGACGCTGGTGCGCTACATCGATTGGGGGCCCTTTTTCCAGACCTGGGACCTGAGCGGCCCCTTTCCTGCGATTCTCACTGATGCGACGGTCGGGGCAACGGCGCAGCAGCTCTTTCGCGATGCGGTTGCGCTCCTCGCCGCGCTCGTCGCTGCTGACCCCCACTCGCGCGGTGTCACTGTGGCGTGGCCGGAGGAGGTGCGCGCGCTCTTCCCCGACGGGGTTTCCCCCCTTGCTGACGGGATCGTAGGCGAAGCGGGGGCACTTGCGGCGCGCGCTGTCTGGGGGCTCTTTCCCGCGCAGCGGGTCGCGTTTGAGGATATTGCCTGCTACCCCCCCGGAACGCGACCGTGGTTTGACGCGGCGGTGGCGCCGCTGATGGTCTGGCATGGCCTACGCCAGCAGCACGAGCGCCCTGCCGATCAGCCCTACTATGCGCTCGCCGATTTCATCGCGCCGCCAGGAGTACCCGACTGGTTGGGGGCGTTTGCCGTTACCGCCGGCGTTGGGATCGAGCCGCTCCTTGCCGCCTATGAGGCGCGGCACGACGACTACCACGCGATTCTCCTCAAAGCGGTTGCCGACCGGCTTGCCGAAGCGTGCGCAGAGTGGCTGCATGAACGGGTGCGCCGCGTCGACTGGGGGTACGCGGCCGATGAGCAGCTCTCACCCGATGATCTGATCGCCGAACGCTACCGCGGCATCCGCCCCGCGCCGGGTTACCCCGCCTGCCCTGACCACACCGTGAAGCGCGACCTCTTCGCGTTGCTTGGGGCTACCGAGCGGATCGGGATGACGCTCACCGAGAGTTTCGCGATGGTCCCCGCGGCGAGCGTCGCCGGTTTCTATTTCAGCCACCCTGAGGCGCGCTACTTTGCGATCCCGCGCATCGGCGAAGATCAGCTCCGCGATTGGGCGAAGCGAACGGGCTTCGCGCTCGACGAGGCGGAGCGGTGGCTCGCGCCGGTTCTCTAGGTTTTCTGGGCACTACCCTTCGGGCGTCAGGCGCGCGATCAGCTCCTCTAGGGCCCAGAGGGCGCTCGCTACCCGCACCGCGGCACGGTTACCGCGAAAGTGGCGGGTCGCGGTGGCTACCCCGTCGGGACCTGCCCAGGCGCAGCAGACCCTCCCGACCGGTTTCGTCGCGGTGCCGCCGGTAGGGCCGGCGATTCCGGAGACTGCAACGGCCCACGTCGCCCCAGTGCGCTCCTGCGCCCCGAGCGCCATCTCGCGCACTGTCTCCTCCGAGACGGCGCCGCGCTGGGCAAGCGTATCAGGGGAGACTCCGAGGAGCGCCACTTTTGCGCGGTTGGCGTAGGTAACGAAGCCATATTCAAACCACGCCGAGCTCCCCGAGACGCTCGTGATCGCTGCGGCAATGAGTCCCCCCGTGCACGATTCGGCGGTCGCGACCGTCGCGTGGTGGGCCTGCAGCGCTTCGCCGAGCCGCTGGGCGACGGCGTGCAATGGGGGTGGAACGTCGAAGAGGACGGGAGTGTCTGGTTCTGAAGGGGCGATCGTCATCGTCGGCTCCTGAGGTCACGGCAAAAGGGCGTAGTGGCGTGCGGTCGCAACGACGAGGAGCGTCATCGCGGCGGCGACGAGGTCGTCGATCATGATCCCCACGCCGCCTGAGAAACGTCGTTCGACCGCCCCGATCGGCCACGGTTTGGCGATGTCGAAGAGGCGAAAGAGGAGCACCGCAACGAGTTGCAGGTCAAAACGCTCGGGGAGGAGCAGGAGCACCCACCAGAGCGCGACGATCTCGTCCCAGACGACCGCCCCGGGGTCGTCGTCCCCGAGCGCCCGGGCGGTGACGCCACACGCCCAGAGGCCGAAGAGGGTCGCGGCGACGAGCCAGGCGACGAGGGTGAGATCCCCCATCTGGTGGCGCAGGAGCGGCCAGAGGAACCATCCGGCAAGGGTCCCCACCGTGCCTGGAGCCCAGCGCGCAAGGCCGCTTCCGAAACCAAGCGTGAGGAAGTGGACGGGGTGAAGAAGCAAACGATACGCAGGTTCTCTCATCGTGCGGCTTCCTATGGGCGATCCTCCTCGGGCGCACCGTCGCGGAACGGATCCCACCCTTGAGGGGAGAGCGGCCGGATCGTTCCGTCCGTCTCTTCGATGAGCAGCATCTGCCCCTCTGCCGGTCGGGGGATCACCGTGCCGATGCGGTGGACGGCAATCCCGGCAGCCGCTGCCGCAGCGGCGACCGCGTCGCGCTGAGCGACCGGCGCGGTGAAGAGGAGCTCATAGTCGTCGCCGCCGCCGAGGAGCGCACGATAGGCGACCTCAAGCGGCGCGCCGCCGGCAATCAGGGGGGAGAGGGGCAGCGCCGCGTGGTGCAAGAGGAGCGCGAGCTCCGGGCGGTTCTCGACGAGGTGGGTCGCGTCTTGGGTGAGCCCATCGGAGAGATCGAGCATGGCACTCGCGACCCCGCGCAGCGCTACCCCGAGTGCGACCCGCGGTTCAGGCCGTTCGAGCGCGTCGATCCACTCTGCCGCACCCGGAAGGGTCGCCGGAAGCTCGCCGCGCCGCACCGCGAGCCCCAACGCCGCGCGCCCCGGGTAGCCACTCACCCAGAGGTCGTCCGTAACTCTCGCGGTGTCACGGCGAATCGCTTCGCCGCGCGGGACCGAGCCGAGCGCGGTGATCGTGACGGTGAGCGGCCCGCGCGTCGTGTCGCCGCCGACGAGCGCCGCGCCGTAGCGGCTGGCACACGCCGCGAGCCCCGCCGCGAACCGCTCGAGCCAGGTGGGATTTGCGGCGGGGAGGGTGAGGGCGAGGAGAAACGCTTCTGGGGTTGCCCCCATCGCGGCGAGGTCGGAGAGATTGACTGCGAGCGCCTTCCACCCGAGCGCCTCGGCGTCGACGTCGGGAAAAAAGTGGCGGCCGGCGACGAGGGTGTCGGTGGTGACCGCGAGCATAGGCGGGTACTTTTCCGCGCTGCTCGACCGCTCTCTTTGCGGCGTCCCCGCGCGGGGCCAGGTGAGGAGCGCCGCGTCGTCACCGATCCCCACCTCGCCAGGCTGCAGAGGCGGGGTTAGTGCGGCAAAATAGCGCCGGATCAGCGCGAATTCGGTCGTTGGCGTCATAAAACCGGGAGCGAAGGGCAAAAAGTTGCTACAATGAACGAAAAGGAGAAATGTACCATGTCGCCGGGATTGGAGCGCACGAAACGGATCTTGGTCACGGGGGGGGCTGGATTTATCGGCTCACACCTCTGCCGTCGGCTTTTGGGCGAAGGGCATGAGGTGCTGTGCGTCGACAACTTCATCACCGGTCAGAAGCGCAATATCAAGCCGCTTCTCGACAACTACCGTTTTGAATTCATCCGCCATGACGTCAACGAACGGCTCTACGTCCAAGTCGATCAGATCTACCATCTGGCGTGCCCGGCCTCTCCCATCCGCTACCAGTTTGACCCGGTGGCCACCGTGCAGACCTCGGTCGTGGGGTCGATCAACATGCTCGAGCTTGCCCGGCGTACCCGCGCGCGGATCTTGCAGGCGTCCACCAGCGAAGTCTATGGCGATCCGGAGGTCCATCCCCAGAGGGAAGATTACTGGGGGCGGGTCAATCCCATCGGCCCGCGCGCCTGTTACGACGAAGGAAAACGGTGCGCCGAAACCCTCTTCTTCGATTACCACCGCGAGTTCCGGGTCGACATCAAGGTGGTCCGGATCTTCAACACCTATGGACCCCATATGGACCCGCAGGATGGGCGCGTCGTCTCCAATTTCATCGTCGCGGCGCTGAAAGGGGAGCCCTTGACGGTTTATGGCGATGGGCGTCAAACCCGGTCACTCTGCTATGTCGACGATCTCGTCGACGGGTTGATCCGGATGATGGCGCAACCGAAAGAGTTTACCGGACCGGTCAATCTCGGCAATCCCCACGAATTGACGATTCTGGAGCTTGCCGAAACGATCCGCGAGCTTACCGGCTCGCGCTCGGAGATCGTTTTTTGCCCGTTGCCGCAAGACGATCCACGCCAGCGTTGCCCCGATATTACGCTCGCGCGCGAACAGCTGGGTTGGGCGCCGAAGACCCCCCTCAAGGAGGGGCTGGTTAAGACGATTGCTTACTTCGACGCGCTGTTGCGCGAGGAGGGACGATGAGGTTTGGGGTTGCTGGGAACGTGAGACGGTTTGCCGTTGGGTTTCTTGTCCTTGCCCTCGCAGGGGTCGATGCCGCGCAGGCGTTCGTTGAAGATGAGTTTCGCCCGCCTGAAGAGGATGCACCCCCTTTTGACGTTCCCGAGACGGGGCTCTTTTTTCCGCGGATCATCTACGATGAGCATGGTGACGATGTGACCCGCGTCCCTTACCACCCCACCGGTTACAACGACACCGCGTTTGTCAAGCGCGAAAAGTTCCAGATCCTCAAGTGGCAGCAAGACCCGCCCAACTTCGTGATTATCTTTGTTGAAGATTCGACTCCTTACCAATACGAAAAAGCGGAGGTCGATATTCGTGTCCGGATTGGCCACTTTGACCGCTTGCGCAACCTCATTCCCGCCAACGAGGTGGTGCGCACGGGGATTCCGATCCAGAAAGGGATCAATCGGATTCCGATCAACATCATGAATTACAAGGGGGATATCGTGCAGGCGAACATCGTCGGCGTGCGGATGAAACAGTCCTACCAGCCGATCGAATTGGGGGATTGAATGTACCTCGAGTTTTTCCACTTTGCCCGTCCTCCGTTTGCCAATACGGCCGACCCGGCATTCTTTTTCGCGAGCGCTGCCCACCGCGAAGCTTTGGCGACACTCCTCTACGGAATCGATGGGCGCAAAGGGCTTTGTCTCCTCACCGGCCCGGTGGGGAGCGGCAAGACGATGCTGCTGCGTAAACTCGTTGCTGACCATCCCGAATACCGTTCCCTTTTTCTGACCAATCCCTGGCTCAGCCCCAACGAGCTCTTTGCCCTCCTCGTTCAGGGGTGGGGGGGTGAGGCCCCTTCTGGCAGCGGGGTCGAGCCGCTTGCGCTCCTTCACAAGATGTTGAGCGACGAGGTGACGAAGCAGGAGGAGCTTCGCTTCGTGTTGCTCGTCGACGAGGCTCATCTTCTTCCCGAGGGCTCGCTCGAGGCGGTGCGGCTGCTGCTTAATTTGGAGGAGCCTCGTGGTAAACTGGTGCAGATAGTCTTGAGCGGCCAGGAGGAGCTTGCCCCGCTCCTCAAACAGCACCACATGCGGCCGCTCTTGCAGCGGGTGGCGCTTGTCGAACATCTGCGGCCGTTTGACCTCGACGATACGATCGGTTACGTGCAGCATCGCCTCCGCACCGCTGGTGGCGACCCCTACCTCTTTCCTCGCCCCTGTCTGGAGTGGATCCACCGCGCCAGTCGCGGCGTTCCTCGCCTGATCAACCAGATCTGCGACCACGCGCTGATCTTCGCCTATGGCCGCCAGTCGCGCACCGTCGAGCGGCAAGACGTCGAAGCGGCGCTGGCGAAACTGCCGCTCGGCGCGGTCTTTCTCGAACCCGAGCCGGTGCGCGAACCCCCCGCCGCTGCGCAAGCAGCAAGCGATACCGGTGCTCCATCGGATCGTCCGACGCCGAGTGAGACGAATGGATCCCCAGAGCCTGCGGTAGAGGAGCGGCCTGCTGAGGAGGTTCCCTCGCTCTCCCCGGGACCTTCGGTCGCGGCGCTCGGCGAGCCGGGGGGGCAGGCGTTTGCTGACGCCCAAAAGGCAGCGTCGGGAACACCGGGGGCATGGGCGTTTGCTGACGTCCAAGGGGTGACTCCGGGAATAATGGGACCTCCTTCTTCCCCGTCCCCCCCAGCCGCCGAGAGCCGCCGGCCGTCGCTGTCGCCGCTGCTCCTTCAAGT
>NZ_BAAHXE010000038.1:0-20159 GCF_054657095.1 Hydrogenophilus islandicus
TTGTCCACAGTTTCACCACTCCTAATGTTATTTACTCTTTTTTTGATTAAAAAATTCCAGAAAAGCAACTTCTTACTGCTCAGGGGATTGGCCGCCCGGGGGTAGCGTTGCCCGCTTTTTTCCGCTACAGTATCGCCATCTGGAGGGAAGATGCTGGCGCGGATTGACTATACCCTTCCCCTCCGCTTGGTTCAGCCGGTGACGCGTGACTGCGTCTGGGCGCTCTTGTGGGAGCGGGTTGCAGCGCCGGAGCGGTGGCTCGAAGGGGTAAATGACTGCGAGCAGGTCACCTTAGACTTTGAGACGAAACGGCTGACGCGGCGGGTCTGGTGGGGCAGCGAGCCGTTTGACGAGACAGTCACGTGGGAGGAGCTCCGGTGGCTGCGTTTTGTCACCCACCCGAAAACAGGTTTTCCGGGAAGTACCTTGACGCTCACGTTGCTGAGTGGGTCCGAAGCCGGGGATGAAGAGAACGGGTGGCTCCTTTCGTTTTCCTACCGCCGCTTTGTCCAGGACGATGAGCGAATCCTGCCCGACGGCACAGATCTTGCCGAATGGCTCACGGCTGCTTACCGCGCGGCCGACGAGGAGTATGTGGCCAAACTGGTTCAGGCGTTGCAGAAGGGGTGAGGCAGAAGTGGATTTTTGGCGCGATTTGGGTATCGTCGATTTTGGCGCGTTTGTGGTCGGGACGATCTTGGTGGTTCTGCTGCCGGGACCGAACTCGCTCTACGCTTTTGTGACCGCGTCGCGTGACGGCGTTGCCGCAGGCTTTCGTGCCGCACTCGGAATTCTCACGGGGGATACGATCCTGATGGCTGCTGCCGTCTTTGGCGCCGCGTCGCTCCTTCACTACCTCCCGACGCTCTTTGCCGGGTTGCAGCTCATGGGCGCAGCCTACCTCGCATGGTTGGGAGTGCGGCTCGTTGCCGAGGGGCGAAACCTCTGGCGGCGAAACGGGAAAGTCGCGCAAGAGGCGGAGGCAGTTGCTCTCGCCCACGCCGATTCGGATGGGCAGCCAGAGCCGCGGCGGGTGGCGATCTACCCTTATCGCCGCGCGCTGGTGATTAGCCTCCTCAACCCCAAGGCGATCCTCTTCTTCTTCTCGTTCTTCGTCCTCTTTGTTGCTCCCGATGCGCCCCATCCCTATCTAGCGTTTGCCTTTTTGGGCGTAACGCTGCAGTTGATCAGCGCCACCTACCTCACGGCGTTGATTCTCACGGGGAGCCGACTCCACCGGTCGTTGGCTGGCCGCCCCCGTATGCTGGCGGCAGGGCTCACCCTCACTGGAAGCGCTTTTTTGGGGTTTGGCGCGAAATTGATGCGCGACGCGCTGGCGCGCGTCGCTTCGTGAGCCGCTCAGACGTCGAGGTTGCGAACGTAGAGCGCGTTCGTCTCGATGAACGCCCGGCGGGGCTCGACCGCGTCGCCCATGAGCGTCGTGAAGATCTCGTCGGCGGCGATGGCATCCTCGATCTGAACCTTCAAGAGGCGGCGCGTCGCCGGGTCCATCGTCGTCTCCCAGAGCTGCTCAGGGTTCATCTCGCCCAACCCTTTGTAGCGCTGTTTGACGATCTGCCGTTCCACTTCGTTCATGAGCCACGTGACCGCCTGGGCGAAGTGGCCCACCGCTTGCCGCTTCTCGCCCCGGCGCACCTCGCCGTCTTCCTGGACGAGCGTCGCGGTGGCTGCGGCGACCCCTTTGAGGGTCAGCCAATCCTCAGAGGCGAGGAATTCGGCATCGAGCCGGCTCCGTTTCACGAGGCCATGTTCGGTGCGCTCCACGTGCAACACCCAGCTGTCACTGATCTCGTCAAACGCCGCGGTCACCCGGAGGTGCGCTCCCAGGAGCTCTTGCAGCTTCTGGGCGCTCGCGATCGCCGCTTCCTGCCCTTCGAGGTCGAGGTCGACGTTGTGGAGCAGCAGCGTCTGCAGGAGCGTCGGGTCGATTGAGGCACTATGGCGTTCGATGATCCGCTGCGCCCGCTGCCACTGGCGCAAGAGCCCCAAGAGCGCCTCGTCGCGGATCGGCGGGGTGTCGGGGGCAGGAACGATCTCCGCTCCTTGCGCGGCAAGTTCGACGAGGAACTGTTGCAGCTCGGCGTCGTCTTTGAGGTAGCGCTCGGTTTTGCCGAGTTTCACCTTGTAGAGCGGCGGCTGCGCGATGAAGACGTGGCCCCGTTCGATGAGCTCCGGCATCTGGCGGTAGAAGAAGGTCAACAGGAGGGTGCGGATGTGGGCGCCGTCGACGTCGGCGTCAGTCATGAGGATCACGCGGTGGTAGCGCAGCTTCTCGGGTTTGTACTCCTCTTTGCCGATGCCGGTGCCGAGCGCCGTGATCAACGTGGCGATCTCCTGGCTCTGGAGGAGCTTGTCGAAGCGCGCCTTCTCGACGTTGAGGATTTTACCCTTGAGCGGCAGAATCGCCTGAAAGCGGCGGTCGCGCCCCTGTTTCGCCGAGCCGCCGGCGGAGTCCCCTTCGACGATGAAGAGTTCGCTCTTCGCCGGGTCTTTCTCCTGGCAGTCGGCAAGTTTCCCGGGAAGCCCCACGCCGTCGAGGACCCCTTTGCGCCGGGTGATCTCCCGCGCTTTCCGCGCCGCTTCGCGCGCCCGCGCCGCTTCAACGATCTTGCTGACGATCGCTTTCGCTTCGTTGGGGTACTCCAGCAGAAAAGTCTCGAGGTGCTTCGCGACCACCTCTTCGACCGCGGTACGGGCCTCTGAGCTCACCAGCTTCATTTTGGTCTGGCTTGCGAATTTCGGGTCGGGCATCTTGACTGAGAGGACCGCGGTGAGCCCTTCGCGCATGTCGTCGCCGGTAATTTCGACTTTGGCCTTCTTCGCGATCTCGTTCGCTTCGAGGTACTTGTTGATCACCCGCGTCATCGCGCTCCGCAACCCGGTGAGGTGGGTGCCGCCGTCGGGCTGGGGGATGTTGTTGGTGTAGCAGAGGACTTGCTCGGCGTAGCTGTCGTTCCACTGCATTGCCACTTCCACTGCAATCTCGGCGACGTGGCCGACGTCTTGGGCGACGGTGACCGTACCCGAAGCGTGAAAGATGGTCGGGTGGAGCGGGCTCTTGGTGCGGTTGAGGTACTGAACAAAGCCTTTCACCCCACCGGAGAAGGCGAAGTCGTCACTCTTGCCGGTACGCTGGTCAATCAGGCGAATTTTGACGCCGTTGTTGAGAAAGGAGAGCTCGCGCAGCCGCTTCGCGATCTGGTCGTAGTGGTATTCGATCGTGCCGAAGATCTCCTCGTCGGCGAGCCAATGGACTTCGGTCCCCCGTTTCTGGGTCGGTCCCAACACCTTCATGCGGCGCACCCGTACCGGCTCCCCCCCCTCGGGCGGGATTTCGAGCGCCTCGTCGTAGAGGGTGGGGACGCCGCGGGAAAATTCGATCGTCTGTTTGAGGCCATCGCGCCAGACGGTGAGCTTGAGCCATTTGGAGAGGGCGTTGACGCACGATACCCCGACGCCGTGCAGCCCTCCGGAGACTTTGTAGCTGTTTTGGTTGAATTTGCCGCCGGCGTGAAGGACGCACATCACGATTTCGGCAGCGCTCCGCTTTGGGTCGTTCTTGTCGTCCCATTTGATCCCGGTGGGGATGCCGCGCCCGTTGTCGAGGACCGAGACCGAGTTGTCGGCATGGAGCGTCACGACGATCTCGTCGCAGAAGCCCGCGAGCGCCTCGTCGACGGCGTTATCGACCACCTCGAAGATCATGTGGTGCAGCCCTGTGCCGTCCGAGGTGTCACCGATGTACATCCCCGGGCGTTTGCGGACCGCTTCGAGTCCTTCGAGTTGTTGGATCGCGCTTTCGTCGTAGGTTTGGGTCATTTCCATACTCAGGAGAGAAAAATAAGATAGAGAAGAAGAATTAGGCCAAGGAGAAGAATGACACTGTGGATGATCACAATGGTATTGGGGTTGTAGCGCTCAGGAATCTCGATCGGTTTGAGGGTAGCCAACACGCGCCGGTATTGGCGAATGGCTTGTGCCAGAGCGATGAGGGCGAGGGTAATGAATGCGATGCCGACGAATAAAGAGAGGTAGCGATCGTGCGCCGTCGAACGGCCGGGATGGATCATCTCCAGAAAGAGACCAAAGCGTTCAATCGCAAAGCCAAATGCCATCATCGTGATCGACGTGCGGTTCCACGCCATCAACGTCCGTTCGGCGGCGAAGAAGACACGGGGATCGTTGAGGTCAGACATGGTTCCCCCCGTCTTTACAGCCGCATCGGCATCACCACGTAGTGGAAGTGGGGGTCTTCCGGTGTGGTGATGAGTGCTGCGGCCATGCTGTCTTTGAGCTGCATGTGGATCACGTCGTTGGCGAGCGCCGTGAGGACGTCGATCAGGTAGCTGACGTTGAAGCCAACCTCGAGCGGCGCCCCTTCGTAGTGGATCTCGATCTCCTCGACCGCCTCTTCGCGTTCGACGTTGTGTCCTGAGATGCGCACGAGGCCCGTTTCGAACGCGAGTTTGATCGGGCGGAGTTTATCTTCGGCGAGTACCGCCACCCGCTGCAGTGCCCGCAGGAGCTCGACCCGGTCGAAGACGATCCGTACCGGGTGGTGTTCGGGGATCACCCGCCGGTAATCGGGGAATTTACCGTCGATGATCTTGCTGGTGAATTGCAACGTCCCGGTGGTGAAGACGATCTGCCGTTCGGCAATCCGCAACCGCACCGGTTGGTCACTGTCGGAGAGGAGCCGCTGGAGTTCCACCACCGTTTTGCGCGGCAGGATCGCTTCCCGTTCGAAGGCAGAATCGGGCATCGCCTCCTCGATGTGGGCAAGCCGGTGGCCGTCGGTGGCGACAACATGGAGCGCTTGGTCGTGGAGGTGAAAGAGGAGTCCGTTCAAGTAGTAGCGGACATCCTGTTGCGCCATCGCAAACGCCGTGAGCGCCAAGAGACGCCGCACCACCCGTTGCGGCAGTTCGAGCTCGTCGCCTGCGCTCGGCGGCTCAAGCAGCGGAAAATCGCTTGCGGGAAGGGTGTGGAGCGTGAAGCGCGAACGGCCACTCGCGATTTTCAGGGCGTTGCCTTCAGCAACGAGCTGCACCTCCACCCCTTCTGGGAGGCTCTTCAGAATATCGAGGAGCTTTTTCGCCGGAACCGCGCACGCCCCATCCTCGCCGGCGAGCTCGCCGAGCGGTTGGTGGGCAACGATCTGAGCCTCCAGGTCGGTCGCGATCACCGAAAGGTGGTCGCTCTTCCGTTCGAGGAGAAAACAGCCGAGGATCGGTTTGGTCTGTCGCCTTTCAACCATCCCTGCGGCGGCGGCAAGAGGGGCCAAGAGGGTATCGCGAGGGGCACGAATCAGCATGATCGCTCCTTATCCTAGCCACGCAACACTTGTAAGAGGACGTGGACGTCGTGGTTGAGTTGACTGTCTTGAGTGCGCAATTCGGTGATGGTGCGGTAGGCGTGGATCACTGTGGTGTGGTCTCGGCCACCGAAGGCGTCACCGATCGCGGGTAGAGACAACGGCGTGAGCTCTTTAGCGAGATACATCGCCACCTGGCGGGGTCGGGCGACGGCGCGGGTCCGTTTTTTCGAGTGCATGTCGGCGACCTTGATTTTGTAGTAGTCAGCAACCGTCTTTTGGATCTGCTCGACGGTGAGCTGCCGGTTGAAGGCGTTCAAGAGGTCTTTGAGCGCCTCTTTCGCGAGTTCCAGAGTGATCGGCCGCGAGAGGAAATTGGCGTAGGCGACCACTTTGTTGAGCGCCCCTTCGAGCTCCCGCACGTTCGATTTGAGGTGCTTGGCAATCAGAAACGCGACGTCGTCGGCGAGGTCGATCGCCATCAGCTCGGCTTTCTTTTTGAGGATCGCGACCCGCATCTCGAGCTCGGGCGGTTCGATCTGGACCGTCAGCCCCCAGTCGAAGCGGGAGATCAGCCGATCCTCGAGCCCCTGGATGTCTTTCGGGTAGGTATCGCAGGTGATCACGATCTGCTTGCGCGCTTCGGTGAGCGCGTTGAAGGCGTGGAAGAACTCCTCCTGGGTGCGCGTCTTGTTCTGGAAAAACTGGATGTCGTCGATCAAGAGGACGTCGAGCGAGCGGTAGAAGCGCTTGAAGGCGTCAAAGCTCTTTTGCTGATAGGCACGGACGACGTCGGCGTAGTAATCCTCGGCGTGAACGTAGCGGATCACCGCGCGCGGGTTGTTATGGAAGATGGCGTTGCCGATCGCGTGGATGAGGTGGGTCTTTCCCAAGCCCACGCCGCCGTAGATGAAGAGGGGGTTGTAGGAGTTGCCGGGGTGGTGCGCAACCTGCATCGCCGCAGCGCGGGCGAGGTCGTTCGCCCGCCCGGTGACAAGGGTGTCGAAGGTGGCGTTGGGGTTCAAACGGGTCCGTTCGTAGAGCGCCTCGAGCGTTGGGGCGTTCGTCGGATCGTCAGTAGCCACGGGGGGTTTTTTGCGGGCGCGCAGCCGCGCCGTCGGGGGTGGGGCGGAGAAGGGGTCGCTTTCGGGCTCACGCGGCGCGCTTTGGGGCGACGGTGGGTGGGGTTTCTCTTCGGCTGGTTCGGCCGTGGGATGGACTGCTGGAAAAGATTCCGCAACGGCGTGAGGCTCAAGAGCTTCGCCATTCGCGTGCATTTGCAGGGCGTCGCTGCCGTTTGCGGCCTTGAGCTGAGCGGGGTCGCTGTTGCGTTCAGGCGGAGCGGGACGAGACGCGGCGCCATTTTCCCCAGGGTGGCCCAAAGTGAGCTCGGCGCGGGTGATCCCCAGCGCCGATAGCTCATCGGCGATGATGCCCCAGTAGCGCTCGCGCACCCATTGCAAGATGAAGCGGTTGGGGGCGAAAATCTGGAGCACCCCTTGATCGGCATCGTTCGCCACCCCCACGAGTGGCCGGATCCACGTCTTGTACTGTTGCAGGGGGATTTTCCCCTGCAACCGCTCGCAGCAGCGTTGCCAGATGGCGTCGGTCACCGATGTTGGGCTCGTCTTCATCGCGCCAATTGTAGCGTGAAAGGGGGGAAGGTGAGAAGTTATCCACAAGGGGGGTGACTACAAATGGCTGTGCACATTCCCATTTGCTGTATAATTCTCTATTTTGAACCGATTTTGGGGAAGAGTGATGAAGCGGACCTACCAGCCTTCGAAAATTCGCCGTAAGCGCACCCACGGCTTCTTGGTGCGTATGCGTACCCGTGGCGGTCGCTCGGTGATTCGCGCCCGGCGCGCCAAAGGGCGTAAGCGCCTCGCCGTATGAGTACCGCCGGCGCGCGTTTTCCGCGTGCCGCGCGCCTCACGAAACCGTCCCACTTTGCCACGGTCTTCGACTCCCGGCAAAGGCTCTGTGGACGGTTTTTTTGTCTCCATTGGCGGGAAAATGGTCTGGGCTATGCCCGGCTCGGGTTGGTGGTGGCGAAGCGCGTCGCGCGCCGCGCGGTCGAGCGCAACTGGCTCAAACGCCAGATCCGCGAACAGTTCCGCCTCTGGCCGGGGCGTCGCTTTGGCGTCGATCTGGTGGTGCGGGTCACCCAACCGACAGCTGAATGGTCTCGGGCGGTTTTGCGGGGCGACCTCGCGCAACTCTTTACGCGGCTGGAACGGCGCCTTGCCGCGGATGTGAAGCCTGATACTGGTGTGCCCGTTGGGGAGCTGGAGTGAACGTCATCGCCCGCGTGGTGATCGTGCTGGTTCGCGGCTACCAGCTCCTCATTAGCCCCTGGTTGGGGCAAAATTGCCGTTTTACTCCGACCTGTTCGGAGTATCTCATTGAGGCGGTTCGTCGCCACGGCGTGGTGCGGGGCCTCTGGTTGGGCGCGAGACGCATCGGACGTTGCCACCCCTGGCATCCGGGGGGGCACGACCCTGTTCCGTAACGAAAGGGAAGCTGGATGATGGAACAACGGCGGTTGATTTTGTTGGTGGTTTTTCTCTTTTCCCTGTTCATGTTGTGGGAAGGTTGGGTGCGGCAAAATGGGCCGACTCCGGAGCGCCCGGTAGCGGCAACGGATCCGGCCCCCTCCCGCTCTCCCAGTACGATCGGGGATGTCCCAGTGGCTGCCGCCAAGGGGGCAGTGGGGGATGAACGTGCCCAGGAGTCCGATGCACTCGCCGCGAAGCGGCTCCATCTGGAGACCGACCGCTACCTTATCGAAATTTCCGAACAGGGTGGAGATATCCTCTTTCTTGCACTCAAAGATCACCGTGACCGCGAGCGCCCCGATCAACCCTTCGTCCTTTTCGACGACGGGCGGTTGAAGCACACCTACCGCGTCCAGTCTGGCGTCGTGGGTCAGGGGATGCCCAACCACCGGAGCCGTTGGCAGCTTCCCGCTGAATCGTTGGTGCTGCCTGAGGGGCGTGATTCACTTGTCGTCACCCTCACCGCGACGACAGAGGATGGCCGAACGGTACGGAAAATCCTCCGCTTTACGCGCGGTTCTTACCTCATCGACGTTCGTCACGAGATCGATGGGGGCGGTTCGCTCACCACTTATTACCATTTCCTGCGCGATGGGCTGCCGGCGGAAGAGCAGTCCCTCTTTGGCGTCCGGACCTTCACTGGCCCCGCGATCTACACCGAAGCGACGAAGTACCGCAAGATCGACTTCCAAGCGATTGCGGACGGCAAAGCCGACTACCCGCGTGAAGCGCAGGACGGGTGGCTGGCGATGATTCAGCACTATTTCGTCGCCGCGTGGTTGCCGCCGCAGGGGGTTGCGCGTGAATACTACTTGCGGCGGCTCGCGAATGGGCTCTACCAGGCGGGTGTGTTGCTCACCGGCGACGGGGCGACCGAGACCCGCCTCTACGCCGGGCCACAAGATCAGAAGGTGCTCGGCAGTGTCGCGCCGGGCTTCGATCTCGTCGTCGATTACGGTTGGCTCACCTTCATCGCGGCACCGCTCTTTTGGCTCTTGTCGCTGCTGCACGCCCTCACCGGGAACTGGGGCTGGGCGATCATTCTGGTGACGGTGCTCATCAAGGCGCTCTTCTATCCCCTTTCGGCGGCGAGTTATCGCTCGATGGCACGGATGCGCCTCGTGATGCCGCGGCTGCAGAAGATCAAGGAGGCATATGGCGACGACAAAGTGCGGCTGCAGCAGGAGATGATGCGCCTCTACCAAGAGGAGCGGATCAATCCGCTTGGGGGGTGTCTCCCGATCCTCGTGCAGATTCCGGTCTTCATCGCGCTCTATTGGGTGCTGCTGGCGAGCGTCGAGATGCGCTACGCCCCCTGGTTGGGGTGGATCACCGACTTGTCGTCGCGCGACCCCTACTTTATTTTGCCACTCTTGATGGGGGCGACGATGATCATCCAGATGCGCCTGAACCCCCAGCCGACCGACCCCCTCCAGGCGAAATTGATGATGGCGATGCCGATCGTCTTTACCTTCATGTTCCTCTGGTTCCCGTCGGGGTTGGTCCTCTACTGGCTCGTCAATAACATCCTGTCGATCGCGCAGCAGTGGTGGATCAACCGGCAGCTCGAGCGCATGGGGTTGGGCCATAAAGCGGTGAAAGCGGCGAACGACTGAGGCCTGTTTCACGTGAAACCGGCGAACGACACGATTGCCGCTGTGGCAACCCCGCCGGGCCGGGGAGCGGTCGCGATCATCCGGCTCTCAGGCCCCGAGGCGCTGGCGATCGCCTGTGCGTTGGCGAAAAAGAGCGCACTGCCGCCCCGACGGCCAGTCCGCGCGTGGCTCTATGACGCTGACGGCGCGGTGTTGGACGACGGGCTCCTCCTCTATTTCCCCGAGCCCAATTCGTTCACGGGTGAAACCGTGGTCGAAATTCACGGCCATGGGGGGCCGGTGGTGGTCGAAGCGGTGCTCGCGCGGGTGCTTGCCCTCGGGGCACGGCTTGCTCGCCCTGGCGAGTTCAGCGAACGGTCTTTTCTCAATGGGAAGATCGACCTCGCGCAAGCGGAGGCGATTGCCGACCTGATCGACGCGACCAACCGCGCTGCGGTGCGCGCCGCGGCGCAGGGGCTGCAGGGGCGCTTCTCCCAGGTGGTCGCGGAGCTCGACCGGCGACTGACCGAATTGCGCGTCTGGGTCGAGGCAGCGATCGATTTCGTCGACGAGGAGATCGATTTTCTTGCCGAAGGGGAGGTTGCCGAACGGATCGCAGCGGCGCGGGCGACGATCACCCATCTCCTCGCGGTCGGGCGGCAGGGGTTGCTGCTCCGCCACGGTGTGAAGGTTGCGGTGGTGGGTGCCCCCAATGTCGGTAAGTCGTCGCTGTTAAACGCCCTCGTTGGCGAAGAGCGGGCGATTGTCACCGACATTCCAGGGACGACGCGCGACGTGATCCGTGAGTCGGTTGTGATCGATGGGCTCACGGTCCATCTCCTCGACACCGCAGGGGTGCGGGAGAGCAGCGACCCGGTGGAGCGGATCGGCATCGAGCGGAGCCGTGCAGCGCTGCAACTTGCCGACATCATCCTCTGGCTTCGCTCACCCGACGTCGACGATCGCGCGCTCGCCAAGGAGCTTGAGGGGCGGCAGAAAGCCGGTCAGGTGCTTCTTGAGGTGTGGAATAAACGGGATCGTTTTGCTGATGATCGCCACGAGGGGCGGATGTGGATCTCGGCGCGCACCGGCGCGGGGTTGGAGCAGCTGCGGGGGGCGATCGTCGCCGCCGCCGGGTTTCGTGGCGTCGACGACGAGGTGTGGCTGGCGCGCGAACGGCACCTGCAGGCGCTTTCCCGCGCCGAGCAACACCTTGCCACAGCGAGCGAACAGCTCGATTCATGGGAGCTCCTCGCCGAGGAGCTCCGTTTGGCCCACGAAGCGCTCGGGGAGATCACCGGCCGGATCGATGCCGACGCGCTGCTAGGGGTGATCTTCTCACAGTTTTGTATTGGCAAGTGAGCGACCGGTGGCCGAGGGGAATGAAC
Source organism: Hydrogenophilus islandicus (assembly GCF_054657095.1). Taxonomy (NCBI): domain Bacteria; kingdom Pseudomonadati; phylum Pseudomonadota; class Hydrogenophilia; order Hydrogenophilales; family Hydrogenophilaceae; genus Hydrogenophilus; species Hydrogenophilus islandicus. Next base: position 10,877 of record NZ_BAAHXE010000038.1, read on the forward strand.
TGATCTGGGCCCTGTTGGGGCTTGCGGCGTTTGCCGCAGGGAGCATCGACGCGGCGGTGGGCGGAGGCGGATTGATCCAGGTGCCAGCGCTGCTCCTTGCCTTTCCGGGCTCCCCGCTGGCGAACCTTTTTGGGACCAACAAGATTGCGTCGGTCTTTGGCACCGCGACCGCTGCGTTTCGTTATCTCCGGCGCGTCTCGTTTCCTCGAGGTCTCTTAATCGGCGTCGTTATCGCGGCGGGGTTGGGGTCGGTCGTTGGGGCGAGTGCGGTGGTGCACCTCCCGCAGGAGTGGGTGAAGCCGATCGTCGTCGTGCTGCTCATTGCCGTTGCGGTCTATACCTTTTGGCGGAAAACGCTTGGGTTAGAGGCGCGAAGAACACCCCTCACCGCAAGCGAGCGACGATGGGGCTATTTTTGGTCGGGTACGATCGGTCTCTACGACGGTTTTCTCGGTCCGGGTACCGGCAGCTTCCTGATTTTTGCCTTTTTGCGCTTTCTCCATTTCGATTTTGTCCAAGCGTCGGCGCTGGCGAAAGTGGCGAACGTCGCCACCAACGTCGCTGCGATCGCCACGTTCGCATGGCAGGCGCAACCGATGTGGGTATTGGGGTTGTGGATGGCGGCGTGCAATGTGGCCGGTTCGCTCTTCGGCACCTGGTTTGCCTTTCGCTTCGGCGCGCAGTGGTTGCGCCGCATCTTCCTCGTCGTGGTGACGCTCACCATTGTGCGGCTCATGGGTGAGTGGGTGATAAAATAAAGGATTTCATTTTTTCCGGATGGGGGACTTGCGATGAACGGACTTCATCTGATCGCCGATCTCTATGGTTGCCGCTGCGAGGAGTCGCTCCTCAAAGAGCGGGATCGCCTGCAGTCGCTCTGTGTCGAAGCGTGTCAACAAGCGGGTCTAACGGTCTTGGGTGACTACTTTTATCAATTTCGCTACGACAACGGCGAGCCTGCTGGGGTAACGGGGACGGTGGTTTTGGCCGAATCGCACCTCGCGATTCACACCTGGCCGGAAGATCGCAGTGTCACCCTCGATGTCTATGTCTGCAACTATTCGCGCGATAACTCTGCACTGGCCAAAGCGGTCTATGACCAGCTGATCGAGCTCTTTGCGCCGGTGGAGACTGTAGGGCACCGCGTTGTTCGCGGCCATATCGAGATGCCGCGCAAAGGGGAGGCATAACGATGGCGCTCACCCGTTTTTGGGAAAAGCTCTCTGAGGTCACCGGTTACACCTACGATCTGGAGTTGATCGAGTCGGGGGAAAGCCCATTTCAAAGTTACGAAGTCGGCCACTCCCCGTTGTTTGGCCGTATGTTTCGCCTCGACGGCTGCGCGATGACCTCAGAAGGCGATGAATTCATCTACCATGAGAATCTGGTGCACGTCCCAGCGTTGGCCCACCCCGCGCCACGCCGTGCGCTCATTATCGGCGGCGGTGATGGGGGGTCAGCTGAAGAACTTCTCAAATACCCGACGATCGAAGCGATCGATCTCGTCGAGCTCGACGGGAAGGTGATCGATCTGGCGCGCCGCTACTTTGCGTCAATCCATCGGGGGGCGCTCGACCATCCGAAAGTTCGCTTGCGGATCGAGGATGGCCTGAAGTTTGTCGCCCGCGCCGTGGAAGAGGGGCGTCGTTACGACCTGATCATTCTCGATCTGACCGATCCGGTGGGGCCCGCAGAAGCGCTCTATCAAGAGACATTTTTGGCGCAATGTCGCGCCCTGCTGGGGGAGGAAGGGCTCTTGTCGCTCCATATCGGCGCCCCCGACCATCAACCCGAGCGAGTTAAGGCGCTACTCACCCGGCTACGCACCGTGTTTCGCTTTGTCTATCCCCACTTTCACTATATTCCGCTCTACGGCGCCCAGTGGGGTCTGGCGGCGGCGTCGATCGGGACCGACTGTTCCCGCATGGCGCCAGAGGAGATCGATCGGCGGATCACTGAGCGGGGGGTGGGCGAGCTCCATTACCTCGATGGTGCGGTCTATCGTGCCCGCGCGCTCCTGCCGCGCTATCTCCGCACGTTGCTCGGATAGGAACGTTTCACGTGAAACATGAAGCGCAGGGGGCGCGTCGGCAGCAGGATGAAGACTCGCTCGCTGCTGCGCTCGAGCAGGCGGCGGCGATCGTTGCCGCGGTGATCGCAGGCCAGAGTGCAACCGACGCGTGGGAGGCAGCAAAGCGCCGCGAACTGGAAAGGATCGGGTGGGGGCGTGTGCAAGATTTTGCCTGGAGTACGCTCCGCGACTACGGCTGGGGCGATGCCGTACTCGCGGCGATGAGTCGCCGGGAAGTGGATACGCGCCTTCGTCCGTTGCTTCTCGTTGCGCTTACCGAGTTGCGCAAAGGGCGAGTGCCCGTTCATGCGCTGATCTTTGAGACTGTGGCGCTCGCTAAAGCGAAAAATCCCGCCTGGGGTGGTTTTGTCAATGCCCTCCTTCGCCGATTCGACCGCGAACGCAGCCAATGGGTGCCTGAGGTGTTTCGCGGACGCACCCGCGTCGCGCAAGAGGCGCGGTGGCGCTACCCCCTGTGGTGGATTGAGCGGATCCGCCGCGATTACCCCGCAACGTGGCAAACGGTGCTCGAGAGCGGTAATGGCCTGCCGCCGATGGGGTTGCGTGTCCGCGACCCCAAAAAACGACCGGAGGTGATCGCGATCCTTGCGGAGGCGGAGGTTGCCGCGGAGCCCCACCCGGAGCTTGCCGGGGCGATCTGGCTTCCCAAACCGGTTGCGGCGCATCGACTCCCCCCAGAGGTTCAGAGGGCGTGCGTCATTCAGGATATCGGTGCCCAATGGGCGGCGGAATTTCTGACCGTTCATCCGGGAGAGCGGGTGCTCGACGCCTGCGCCGCCCCCGGCGGTAAAGCGCTCCATCTCCTCGATTCCGCTGCGATCGAACTGACAGTGGTCGAAAAGGAGGAGGGGCGCTTTCGCGCGATGCTCGAGCGGTTCCCTGAGCTCGGAACTCAGGCTCGGGCGATCCACGGCGATGCCGCAACGCCCAACACCTGGTGGGATGGGAGACCCTTCGACGCCATTCTGCTCGACGCCCCCTGCTCCGCGTCAGGGGTAGTGCGCCGCCATCCCGACATCAAATGGTTGCGGCGCGAAAGCGATCTCGCGGCACTGGCGCAAGCGCAGCAGGCGCTGCTGACGGCGCTGTGGCCGCTTCTTCGCCCCGGGGGGCGGTTGCTCTACGTCACCTGTTCGCTCTTTGCCGAGGAGAACGACGATCAGATCGCCGCGTTCCTCGCCACCCACTCGGATGCGGTAGTACACCACGACGCGCGAACGGGGGTGCTGCTGCCAACGCCCCAATCGGACGGGTTCTTCTATGCGCGAATCGACAAAAGAGGTTGACCCCCAGAGGCGAAGAATCATCCGAGGGGCAGCAACTCTGGCTGTCGCTTCTTTAGGGGTGGGCGTATCCGCCCATCGCGCAAGAGGGGGGGAGGGCGCGAGCGAGCTGGTGGTGATTCAGCGCGCAGCGATTCGCGCCGATGACGTGGGGAGCACCTGGGTGCTCGACGCCGATCTCCAGTGGGGGGAGCTCCCACCGCAGTGGGAGGCGCTGGTCGCGAAAGGGGTGGCGCTCCCGTTCGCGATCACCTTTCGCCTCTGGCAACAGCGGTGGTGGTGGCCCGATGAGGCGATTTGGGGCAAACGGTGGCCTTTTCAGTGGCAGTACCGACCAAGCACCCGCCTCTGGTGGTTGGTCCATCAGGGGGAGGTGATTGCACAAGGGGGGTGGCGGGAGGTGGTCGCGCCCCTGGAGCGAATTCGGGGGTGGACACTTCTTGAGAGAACTCGGCTGGTTCCGAGCGCCGGTCTCGTGGCCGAGCTGACCGTCGGTCTAGACGAAGGGGCGTTGGGGCCAGTGCTACGGTTACCGAGCGTCGAGGCGCGCGATGCGCTTCAGTGGCAGGGGAGGCCCTACCGATGGCGACCATGGGGATGAATCGCGTCCGCGCCGTCGTCTGGGTGAGCGCGGCAATCTTCGTCATCCTTCTTGCCGCCTCGGCGAGCCTCGAAACGGTGCTCTACGGGCGGGCGTTTCCCTATCTGCTTGCGCTTGCAGCGGTAGCGGCGTCGGCGCTCCTCACGCTCGCGCTCCAGCAGGGGGTCCATCTCTGGCGCCAGTACCAAAAGGGGCGATTCGGTGCTCGGTTGCGCGTGAAACTCACCGGCACGCTCCTCGCGATGGCCCTTTTGCCGACACTGGTCCTCTACGGTGTGACCCTCTTTTTTGTCGTGCGCGCGATCGACGCCTGGTTCGACGTTCGGGTCGAGCGGGCACTCGAAGCGGCGAATCAGCTCGCCCGCCATGCGATCGATACCCAGATTGCCCGACTCCTCGCGGAGGGGGAGTGGCTGCAAAAAGAGTGGCAGATCACTGGGCGCAGCAACAGCGGAGCGATGCTCGAGCAGTGGCGACAGCGGATGGGGCTCGACGCGTTGGTGGTGTTGAACGGCAAAGGGGGGATTCAGGCCTTTGCCGGTGACGACCCCGAATGGGTGCAGCGGGAAGCGGGGACGGCGGCGGAGTGGCAACTGGCGAAGCTCCAAGGGGTGAGTCACCGGGTGGTCGAGACGCGGGAAAGCGCCTGGGTCCGGGTAGTGGTCTGGGTCCCGAAGACGATCGACGAAGAGGGGGCGTACCTCGTGCTCCTGCGCCGCGTTCCGACCGCAATCCGGAGCGCGATCGACGAGGTGACCGAGGCGCGCGGCGAGTATGCGCAGATCAGCCACGGCCGTGAGGCACTCCAGCGCCTTTATCTGGTGATCCTCACGGTCGCGGTACTCACCGCGTGGATCGCTGCGGCGATGCTCGCGCTGCAGATTTCGCGTCGCTTTGTCGCCCCGCTTCTGGCATTGGAAGAGGGGACGCGGCTCCTCGCGGAAGGGAATTTCAAGCCCGTAGGGGAGCGGGTCGCCACAGATGACGAACTCGGTTGGGTGGTGCAGTCGTTCGACCGGATGGCGGGGCAGCTGATCGCCGCCCAAGCGGAGCAGGCGCGGGCGCACGCCGAAGTGGAAGAGGCGCGAGCCTACCTGGAGACGGTGCTCGCCCACTTGACGACGGCGGTGCTCGTCTTCGACGAGAAGAAGCAACCGGTTCTAGCGAATGGTGCAGCGGTCACGCTCCTCGGTGACGAGCGATCGATGCCACTCCCCGCGTGGACCGCGAAGCGGGGATTAGCCGACCGCTTGAGCGAGGTGATGGCGGTCGCCTCGGGCTCAGCCACCTTCGAGTGGCGCGATGAGGAGAGCGGCAAGACCTATGTCGTCCATGTCGCCCCGATGGTGGCGCAGCGCAAAGGGTGGGTAGTGGTGATCGACGACGTGAGCGACGTGGTGCTCGCGCAGCGCTTGGCGGCGTGGGGGGAGATCGCGCGGCGGCTCGCCCACGAGATCAAAAATCCGCTCACCCCGATTCGGCTCGCTGCCGAGCGGTTGCGCTACAAACTGGCAGAGAAGTTACCGGAGCGCGAACGGCAACTCTTGGAGCGGGCCACGGAAACGATCACCGCCCAGGTCGACGCGATGACCGAGATGGTGAACGCCTTTCGCGACTACGCACGGCTGCCTGGAGGAAAGCGGGAGCGGGTCGATCTCGCAGCACTGGTGCAGTCGCTTCTGGTATTCTACGAGGAGAGTCCGATCGCGCTCGAGTGTCAGATTGAAGGCGAAGGGCCGTGGATCATCGAAGGGGACGCGGGGCAGCTGCGTCAGGTGCTCCACAATCTGCTGCAAAACGCCCAGGATGCGTTGGAGGGGGTTGAGGCGCCGAGGATTGTTCTTCGGCTGCAACGGCAGGGTGAACAGATCATCGTGAGCGTCTGCGACAATGGCGTCGGTTTTCCCGAGGGCTACCAGCATCGGGCCTTTGAACCCTACTACACCACCAAAAAGAAAGGGACTGGTTTGGGGTTGGCCGTGGTGAAGAAGATCGCCGACGATCATCGTGCTACAGTGACACTCGGAGCGAACGAAGAGGGGCGAGGCGCGGTCGTAACGCTCACCTTCACCGCAGCGCGCAGCGAGGAGGCGGATCATGGCTAAGGTGCTGATCGTCGACGACGAGGTCGGCATTCGCGAGTGGTTGAGCGAAATCCTCGAGGATGAGGGGTATCAGGTGGCGGTGGCCGCAAACGGCGACGAGGGGAGGCGGCTGTGGACCGAGTTCGCCCCCGACGCCGTTCTGCTCGACATCTGGATGCCCGACATCGACGGGATCACGCTGCTCAAAGGGTGGAAGAGCCAGATGGGGGAGGCGATGCCTCCGGTGATCATGATCTCGGGACACGCGACGATCGAGACGGCGGTGGAAGCGACCCATCATGGCGCGTTCGGCTTTCTCGAAAAGCCGATCTCGATGCAAAAGCTCCTCGAGGTGCTGAAAAAGGCGATCGAGAACCATCGCGCGCGCGAGAAAGAGGCGGTGCCGTTGCTCTGTAAGCGCCTCCCGACCCCACTCCGGCCTGTGATCGATGCGGCGAACGCCCAGCTGCAGCAGGAACGGGCAGCGCTGCTCCTCTTTGCGGAACCCTTTTTTGAACAGTGGCTGTTGCGCCATCTCGGCGAGCGGTGCCGCACCGCGTGGCTCACTTCGGACGCGAACCTCACGGTGGAGTCCCTCAAGCTCTGGCACGGCCACCTCATCATTGCCGGTTTGGGGGAAAAACCCAACCGGATGATGGCGAAAAACCTCCTCTTCCTCGCACAACATGCGGCAGCCTACCAGATCGATCTGCTCGCAGTCGCCCACGGTGAGGGGGCGCTGCAGAGCTGGTTGCCGCTCGTCGGGGAGAAGCTGGCGAGCGCGTGGCGTCAAAGCGTCAAAGTGCCGAAGCTCACCGAATGCGGGGTCGATTTGGGAACGATCGTCCAAGAGGCGCTCGAAGCGGAGTTGGGGAGTACGATCTCCTGGAGTGACGGGGTCAAACGGACGGTCGAACGGATCGCGCTCGACGGAGAGACGACGCTTGAGGAGTGGGTGCAGGCGCTCCTGCCGCTTGCGACCCACGATGCGCTCATGCCGCAGCAGATCGAGGCAGCGCTCGCGCGGGAAAGGAGCGACCATCTCGGGTCGCTCTTTGCTCTGCCGCTCAAGGAGGCGCGCGAAGCGTTCGAGCGGCTCTACCTTGAGCGGCTCCTCGCCCGTACCGATCTCCCCGTGCAACGCTTGGCGGAGTTGGCGGGGCTCGAGCGGACCCACTTCTACCGCAAGCTCCGCCAGCTCGGGTTGGTGTTGCGCCGCAAAGAGGAGGAAGAGGGATGAACGTGATCATCCTCGGTGCGGGCCAGGTAGGCAGTTCGGTCGCGGAACATCTCGCGAGCGAAGAGAACGACATCACGATGATCGACGTCGACGCCGCGCGGCTGCAGGAGGTCGCGAACCGCGTCGAGCTCAGGACGATCGTCGGCAATGCGGCGTCACCGCGGCTCCTCGAGCAGGCGGGGGCGCGCGACTGCGATCTGCTCATTGCCGTGACCCAATCGGATCAGACCAACCTCTGCGCCTCGCTGATTGCGAAGCGCCTCTTCAACGTGCCGCGCAGCATCGTTCGGGTGCGGGCCGCCGACTTCACCGCGTTCCAGGAGCTGTTGGGTCCTGACGCCTTTGCCGTCGATTTTGCGATCTGCCCCGAACAGATCGTCTGCGAAGCGATCGTTCGCCTAGTGAACCACCCCGGGGTGCTGCAGCTCCTCGATTTCGCCAATGGCGCGGTGCAGCTCGTCGCGGTGCGTGCCGAAAAGGGGGGAAGACTCGTCGGTCACCCGATCAAAACGTTGCGCGACCACCTCCCTGAGGTCGAAGTGCGCGTCGCCGCGATCTACCGCCAGGGGGAGCCGATCATTCCGGAAGGGGGGACCGTGATTCACCCCGGCGACGAGCTCTTTTTCCTCGCCCACGCGAGCCAGCTCGCAACCCTCCTCAAGGAGCTCCGCCCTGAGGAGCGGCGCGGCTCCAAGGTGATGATCGCGGGCGGTGGCAACATCGGGATGCGGCTTGCGAAGATGCTCGAGCGCGACTACGAAGTGAAGCTGATCGAGCGCGACAAGCAGCGGGCGCAGCACCTGGCGGTGGAGCTCACCAGCACGTTGGTGCTCGCGGGCGACGCCACCGACACCTATCTCCTCGACCGGGAGGGGATCGAGGAGATCGACTATTTCCTCGCGGTGACGAACGACGACGAGAACAACATCATGGGGGCGGCGCTCGCGAAGCGTCTCGGGGCGAAGAAGACGCTCGCGATCATCAACCGCTCGGCCTATGTCGATCTGGTACAGGGGGAGACGATCGACATCGCGATTGCACCGGCGCTGGTCACGATCGGCGCGCTTCTGAAGCACGTGCGCCGTGGCGACGTCGCCGCGGTCCATCGCCTGCGGCGCGGTGCGGCCGAGGCGATCGAGATCGTCGCCCATGGCAACGAGCGGACCTCTAAAGTGGTCGGGCGGCGGATCGATCAGATCCGCTGGCCTTCCGGGGTGTCGGTGGCGGCGATTGTGCGCGAAAGGGCGGTGGGCGACGAGGGTTCGAGCGCGCCGCGCCAAGGGAAGCGGATCCTGATGGCGCACCATGACACCGTGATTGAGGAGGGGGATCACGTGATCCTCTTCTGCACGCAAAGGCGGCGGGTGCGCGAGGTGGAGCGGCTCTTCTCGGTCGGGTTTGGGTTTATTTGAGGGGAGCTGCGCACCGTGCGACCGTGGCTGCCGGCGTTTCACGCCTACTCCTACATCTTGATGCTCTTCTCGCTCCTCTTTCTCGTCCCGACCGCTGCCTCCCTCTGGCGCGGTGACGGGAGCCACGCCCTCTACGAGGAGGCGATGGTCGCCTCCCTCATCGCGGGCGCTCTCCTCTGGGTGGTGACCGTGCGCTTTCGCCGCGACCTGCGACCGGCGGACGGTTTTCTGATCGTCGTGCTCGCGTGGGTCGTCTCGCCGCTCTTCGCCGCGATTCCCCTCTACCTCTACCGCCCCGAGATGGGATTCACCCGCGCCTACTTCGAAGCGGTCTCGGGGCTTACCACGACGGGAGCGACCGTCTACTCGGGGCTCGACGACTTCCCCTTTTCGCTCAACCTGTGGCGGGCGTTCCTCCACTGGGTGGGGGGGATGGGGGTGATGGTGCTCGCGGTGGCGATTCTACCGCTCCTCGGGATCGGTGGCCGACAGGTCTTTCAGGCCGAGTCGCCGACGCCGCTCAAGGAGCAGTCGCTCACCCCTCGGGTGGCCGATACCGCAAAAGGGTTGT
>NZ_BAAHXE010000039.1:0-20017 GCF_054657095.1 Hydrogenophilus islandicus
GCACGCCAAGAACACTCAAGGCGGCGATGTCGGGTCGATCCCCGCGTGCGCGGGGAAGGCGCCGCCTTTGTCTCGACCGGCACCACCTCGCCGGGTCGATCCCCGCGTGCGCGGGGAAGGCTCCACTCAACTGGCTGAATGCTCGACCATTGAGGGTCGATCCCCGCGTGCGCGGGGAAGGCAACATCGGTTGCTCCTTCGTGGGGAAATTAAAAGGTCGATCCCCGCGTGCGCGGGGAAGGCACGCCGGCCGAGCGGCTCAAGTTCTACGCCAAGGGTCGATCCCCGCGTGCGCGGGGAAGGCTCCGCAACCACGACCCGCCAGCTCACAGAAGCGGGTCGATCCCCGCGTGCGCGGGGAAGGCATTCATCACTCCCGCGAAAGGATCGACCAATGTGGTCGATCCCCGCGTGCGCGGGGAAGGCCCCCATTCGTCGTACTCGACGCCCATGCGAATGGGTCGATCCCCGCGTGCGCGGGGAAGGCCAAATACGTTCAGGCCAGCGTAGCCAGGTTTCGGGTCGATCCCCGCGTGCGCGGGGAAGGCGCCTGCGTGCTGCCGGTGGCCAGGCGCAGCTGGGGTCGATCCCCGCGTGCGCGGGGAAGGCCTTCCTCCATCAGAACGGAATCATCTCGATCCAGGTCGATCCCCGCGTGCGCGGGGAAGGCATCGACACCTTCACCACCGACATCAAAGTGTCGGGTCGATCCCCGCGTGCGCGGGGAAGGCCTCGACGCCATTGACGATCGCGGTGTCGGCGAAGGTCGATCCCCGCGTGCGCGGGGAAGGCTCGACCGCGCGAACGACCTCGCGCAACGGTTCAGGTCGATCCCCGCGTGCGCGGGGAAGGCTCGGCCCGCAAGGGGTAATCTACCAGGCGCGGGGGTCGATCCCCGCGTGCGCGGGGAAGGCGTTGTCGCCGCTCATGTGCATGGCCACGGCGCGGGTCGATCCCCGCGTGCGCGGGGAAGGCTCGCGGCGCGTAAGCTCGCGCTGGAGCTTTGCAGGTCGATCCCCGCGTGCGCGGGGAAGGCCCGACCGCGAGGTAGCAGAATGGGCGCTTACCGGGTCGATCCCCGCGTGCGCGGGGAAGGCATCTTCCCGAACGCGCGCTCAAAGCTCTTGGCGGGTCGATCCCCGCGTGCGCGGGGAAGGCTGCGACACCTTTTGCGGAGGCCTTCACGGTCATGGTCGATCCCCGCGTGCGCGGGGAAGGCACGATCGCGTTGTTTCCGCCCTTCGCTTCCTGGGGTCGATCCCCGCGTGCGCGGGGAAGGCTCGATCTGCTCGCCGAGATGAGCGTGGCCGAGAGGTCGATCCCCGCGTGCGCGGGGAAGGCACACGAACACCAAGCCGAGAAGCGACCATAGCGGGTCGATCCCCGCGTGCGCGGGGAAGGCGTTCGGAGCAATTCCGCCCGGAACGTTCCATGGGGTCGATCCCCGCGTGCGCGGGGAAGACTCCACCTCGGCCACGAGGTTGGGGTTGTCGGCGGGTCGATCCCCGCGTGCGCGGGGAAGACTGACCAGTAGTCAGTCATGGTTGCGCTCCTCAGGGTCGATCCCCCGCGTGCGCGGGGAAGACTCGAAGCCTCGTGCCACTGGCCTACCTGGGTATTGGTCGATCCCCGCGTGCGCGGGGAAGGCCGCTCGTTGATCTCGAGACCATCGCCGAAGCGGGGTCGATCCCCGCGTGCGCGGGGAAGGCGCACTTCACGGTCGTCGATTTCGATGCGGATCAGGTCGATCCCCGCGTGCGCGGGGAAGGCCGCGCTCTTTTTCGGTGAGAAGGTCAGTCTTCGGGTCGATCCCCGCGTGCGCGGGGAAGAGTCAGCAGCAGCCTCGACAAAGGTGGCGGCGTGGGGTCGATCCCCGCATGCGCGGGGGACGATCATGACGATAACCCCATAGCGAAAAAATTCAATTTTTAAAGAACAGAAAGCCGGCCGTATTCGAGATAGAGGAGACCATGGCGGTCGGCATGGGGAATGCGCGAGGCGGCCAACCCCAGCCGCCCATGGAGGAGACCCGGCACCTTACTCATCGCGGGGGGCTCAGCAAAACCATGCCGTAGCCAAAGGCGCGGTGGCGGCCGATGCCGCGGGCGAGGAGCGTCTGGAAGCGCTCGGGGTCGGTGATCACCGCGTCGGCGACAAAGAGCGCTTCCGGCCGCTCGACGACGCGCAATCGATTGTTGCCGTTGCGCGCTCGGCGCAGTAAACGCACCCGCGCCCGCATCCCTAGGAGCTCCACATTCGCCAACTGCACCGCTGAGCCCCATTGGCGCGCGAACCACGCTTGGTAGACCTCACCGCGGGCGGGGGCCTTGTCTCCGAGGCGGTCGAGCGCGCGCAGGTAGACATCCTTCTCCTCGTCCCCCACGCGCGACGCGGGGCAGGCGAGCACCTCGAGGCGCAGCCGTTGCCCGACCCGCCACGCAGACGGCATCGGTTTTCCCGCCAATCCGTCAGCGCCGAGCGCGGCCCAGGCCTCGGGTTTAGCGATGTCCTGGGCGTGGGCGATGAGGGTTGCAGCGTCCTCTGTGGCGTAGGCGAGGAGTTCTTGCCGGCGCTCGAAGTAGCGAAAGGGCTTCGGCGCATGCGTGCCAAAGAGTGCCGCAAGCCACGCGTGGAGGGTATAGCCGAGCGTCTCGTCTTCCTGGGTGATTCCGTGCGCCGCGGCAAAACGGAGGAGCCGCGGGGGATCGACCGGGATGCGCAGAAGGTAAAGCGGACTCATCGCGCGACCTCCAGCAGGCCGACGGCATAGCGGCGGGAGCCGACGTGGATGTTGTTTGCCCAGTCGCGGGCGTCGAAGCGCTCTTCGACCATCGCCCCTTCGCCTTCGTCCATCGGCCAAAGCGCCGTGATCTGGATGGGGCGGCGGCGTGGGCCGATCTCGGCCAAGGGCTCGGCGGCAAGCGCGGCTCTCACCCCTGGCGCTTCGCGGCGGCCGATGAAGAGCGGCGCGGCGGGGAGGCACGGTTTGCGGCCGATGAAGAGCGGCCGCGCAGGGGTGCGCAAGGCGTGCTCGAGCTCGTCGAGCGTCGGGTCGTCGCACCCTTCGAGCGCGAGCACCACGGTCATGACGCCATTGGCCCAGTGGTGGCGGTAGCGGATGTGCGTGCCGGTAGCTGCGGTGCCGCCTTTGCGCTCCTCACGCCGGCCGCGCGTGGTCCAACCGGTATCGACCAGAAAGTCTTGCCCGAGATCGACAGTCTGGTAGTCGAGAAGCGGTTCGGGTTCGGCGTCCCACCGGGCGGCAAAGCGCAGGCGGTCTTGCAGCCGTTGGAGTTTGCCGCTGTCGCGATGGTCCCAGCCCAGCGCGTTGCCGAGTAGCCCCGCCAGCATCGCGACTCCGGGAAAGCGCCAGGTGGGGTGGTGCTGATCGACCACCACGCCACCGAAGCTCATGAGGGGCGCGTCGAAACGCAGAATCAGGCATTCCATCGCCCTAGCTCCAGAGCGCGGCGAGCGCCGATGCGATATTGTCTGACAGGACCGTTTTTTCCGGGAGCGCGGCGGGCACGGGGTCGAGCGATGTCGAAAGTCCTCGGTAGCCCGCGGGCTTGCCGTACATCTTGTCGAGGTTATCTAAGTATTTTGCCATCCGCTCGGCGGCGATCAGGCGCAGATCGCGCGACGCCCCCTTCCACGGCACGGCGTCGAGAAAGGCGTTCGCGAGCGTCCGCGGCTGCGCGGTACCGGCCTCAAGCAACACCCAATCGGCCCAGGCGTAGGGGGCGGTGCTCCCCTTCTTCGCCCCCGGACTTTGCTGCGCGATGGTCTCGATGAGCGCGGTGAGGACCCGGCGTGCGGTCGCTGGGTCTTGAGCGCGCCATTCGTCACGCCTGCAGCCGGTGAGGTTGGAGACAAGGAGCGGCACGTCGACGGCGACGTAGCCGTAGTAGACACCCGCTCCGAGCTCGGTCTCGTTGGCGTGGGCTGCACCGGTTTCGTCGTCGCGGTTGAGGTCATCGACCACGGTGAAGTAGTCGATTTCGGTGTTGGCGGCGTGCACGGTGAAGGCGTGGGCGACGTGGACGGGGGCGTCGACGCGGGCAAGCAGGTCCGAGGTGACCATGCGGCCAAAGAGGGCCGCGGTGAGCCCAGCGGCGGCGCGGCTCATCGCTTGGAGGTTCGCTTTCTCGTCCTTCGATTTGAGGCGTTCGCTAAGCGCTTTGGCGGGATCCTCTTCGCGGCTCACTTCCGCCAGCATCTTGGCGAAATAGTCCGCTTCGCGTTCGCCAAAGAGGACGGGCTGGTTGAGATCACCCCCCTCCTTCACTCCGCCATCGATCACCGCTTTGGCAAGCGGCTCGATGAGGGTTTTCGCTACCTCTTCGGAAACCCCCTGCGCCACCGCCCGCGGGAGCACCGCGCGGGTGAAAAAGGAGCGTGTGCGCAGACCGTCGGGCACTTCGGGCAGGCGCGCGGCGAGATGCTCACGCCAATGGCGCTTGAGGCACTGGGAAGAGACGCGCAGGCGAACGGCGTTGCCAAAGGGGATGCGTTTGGCAAGGCCCGCGTCGTCGCGGTTCAAGAGGCTCGCGGGATAGGCGGTGAGGGTGTGGATTTGGAGAAACATCGCGGTAGCTCCTTTCAGGATTGCGAATCTTTGGCGTGGCGGTAGTAGGCGGCGGCGATCTGGCGGTGCAGCAGCTCACGCTTGTCAGCGTCGTGGGTGAGCACAAAGCGGGCTACCTCCGTGAGATCGAAGCGTTCGCCCTTCGCGGCGAGAAAGCGGATCGCGCTCATGAAGAGCTCGAGCCGCACGTCGTCGGGTGCTGAGAGGAGCCGCTCGAGCCGTCCTTCAGCAAACTTGCTTTCGGCCAGCGCCTGACCGAGCGGCCGCTTGGGCGCGTGAGCATCGGCCCCGAGGGTGGCGATCGCCCAGGTGAGCGCCATCCAGCCCTCCAGTTGCGTGGAAGGTGGCAGTTCAGTGTCGAGATGGCGCAGCCACAGACGGTAAAAGGGGAGCGGCAGCGGCTGCCCCGGCGCCCAGCGGCGCAGCGCGGCGCGATCGCCGCTCGGGTAGTGCGGCGAGCCGATGACGCCCGCAAGACGCGCCACTTGCGCAGCGAGCGAATCGGCTTGTGCTGGTGATTGTTGTGCTGTTTCGGTCATGCGATGGTCTCCTGAGCATCAAGGGCGAAATGGTGTGCCTCACCTGGGAGGGGCAACGAGTGCTTGCGGAGCATCGCGCGGAAAACGTTGTTTGCCCGAGTGACGGCGCGCCAGGTACGGTTGGCGGGAATCGGCAGGCGTTGGTTTGCCTCATCCAGCAGGGCAGCGGCTTTGTTCACGAGCTCCTGCTGCCAGTCGTGACGCACCGTCTCGTGCGGCTCCTCCGCGCCGCGCCAGAGTGTTGGGAAGTAGTTCGCCTCCCAGGTTTTGGCAAAACGGCCACGCGCGCCGTCAATCCAGCGCTTCACGGCGTCGCGGTTGAAGTCAGCAGTTTCGGGGCCGCCCTCGCTAAGCACGACCAGCGCGGCAGAGAGCGCCCGTTCGACCTCCTTGGCGTCGGTGATGAGCTTTTGCGCGAGCGCCCCGAGCGTCTCGCGACTCTCTTTGCGCAGCAATGCCAGGCGCGCCTTGGGTGGCACGGGCAGAGCCGCCTGGTGCAGGCCCTCGGTGGTACCTTGGCCACGCGCGAGACAACTCGCGAGGAACCACCCCAGCCCTTCGCCTGGCGGGGGCGTTTGCAGCGGGGTGAGTTCAAACCCCTGCTGAAAGAGGAGATCGGTGAGCCGCTGCGGCGTAAAGCCTTCCGATGACAGGGTCAGTGCCGATCGGCCCTTTTTCTTGTCGTTCACGTTGATCGGCGTCCAAGGGTCGCCGACGTCACCGTTGTCGAGAGTCTTGGGGCCGATCTGCCGCGCCTGACTGGTCGCGCCTAGTGCGACAATGCCGCCCCCTTCCACCATCCGTAAACGCACCGGCCGTGCCGCCTCGATGAACCACGGTTCGAGATCGGTGAGGGTGTACTGGTGGGTCGTGCGGTCCCACGAAGTGAGCCAGGTGAGCACCGTGCCGCGCTCCCGGTAGTTGAACGCCTCCCGAATCGAGCTCCGCAGCCCTTTGAGCGCTGTCACCTCATCGTGAAAGCGGCGCGCCGGGTTTGGACTCCTTGCCCACGAGACGATGGCGCGGCTGGCAAAACCGCCATTCATGCGCACGATGCCGTAGTTTCCTTGCCCAAGAAAGCCGCTTGTCGTCTGCAACAGCACCAGTGCAAAGAGCCACGCCTCGATGACCTCAGCGCCAATCCGAGCAACCTTCACGTCGTGGTTTTTGGACGTGACGAGCACGTCCAGCTCATCCGGTGTGCGGGCCTTGGGCTCCAACACGGTCGTGCCGCGCGCGATCTTGATACCGTAATCGGCCGCATCCTTCTCCCAGCTTTGCCACGGATGCTGCAGGAACGCCGGTTGGGTCACATCCTCTTCGACGAGATGCCAGGCCGACGCTTGTCCGTCGGCCAAATCCAAAAGCCCTTCGCGCCAATAGGTGGCGTCGGTAGGAAGCGTCTCGGTCGGCGCACGCGCCTGAATGCTCGCCGCAAGCTGCACGAGGAAGACGAGCCACGGGTCGGCCTGGTGGGCGCGCAGCCCCGTGTAGCCGTCAATGCGGCCGGCGCTCAATGCGGCAAGCAATTCCGGAAGACTCATACGCTCGGGGCCTTCGGGGGTGATGACGCCGATCAGCGGCTCAGAAAGCAGGTCATGCATCCTCTCTCTCCAATCCAAAGCGGGTGTAGCGAAAGCGTTGCGCCCCCACGGTAAAACGAAAGCCGTCGGGTGTGGGTTCTGGGGTGATAACCTCGGGCACCGTCTCGCCTTCAAGCCAGCGGGCCGGAATCGCAACGCGCGCGATCAGGGTGCCAAACGGCGACCGCGTCGGTGGGCACAGTGGAATGTCGAAGG
The DNA here is from genome assembly GCF_054657095.1 of Hydrogenophilus islandicus. Classification (NCBI taxonomy): domain Bacteria; kingdom Pseudomonadati; phylum Pseudomonadota; class Hydrogenophilia; order Hydrogenophilales; family Hydrogenophilaceae; genus Hydrogenophilus; species Hydrogenophilus islandicus. The sequence goes on from NZ_BAAHXE010000039.1 coordinate 6,927, forward strand.
TGGGGTCGGCAAGGCGCGTGACGACGTGCTCGCTCTTGTCCGGGTAGTGGAGTTCGCCAAAAGGCTTCTCTTCGAGCGTCGCACGGGCTGCTTGGCGGATTTCTGTGAGCGCCTTGCCCAACAGGTTCTCGGCATGACGACGCCACGCGTCGGGAAGCGTTGCGAACGCCTCGGGGTGGGTGGTCCCCTCGATGCGCATCCGGGCCTCAGCGGGCAACTGGAGTATAGGATTCGCGGCGAGCGACTGCCAGGTGAGCTGTAACACGCGGCCGTCGGAATAAACCGCGCCAAGCCCCGCAGGGGCGCGCAGCTTGCCCTCACGGTCGAGGTATGCGGCAAGCTCCTTCTCCGGCACCCGCACCAATGCCTGCGGGCGTTCGAACCCCTCGGGACGCGGGCGGTCGCTGTGGCGGTGGAGCCGGCCGAAGCGCTGAATGAGGACGTCCATCGGTGCGAGATCGGTCACCAGCCCGTCGGCGTCGATGTCGAGGCTCTGCTCGAGCGTCTGCGTGCCGATGAGTAACTGCGCGCGAGCAGCCGAACCCTTGCCGAGCGCTGCCGTGACCGCAGCGTCGAGCCGCTCGCGGTCTTCGCGCGCAAAGCGCCCGTGGTGGGGGCAGCGCACGCCCTTGAGGGCAAAGAGCGCGGGCAAAAGGTCGGGGCGCTTTTCGGTAAGGGCCGCTTCCACCGCGCGAAAGAGGGCGTTGGCGCGGGCGACGGTGTTGCACACGACGAGCACCCGTGCGCCGCGCGCAAGGGCATCGATCAGGGGCGGGAGCAACGCCGCATCGTCGGTAAGCGTCGGCGACAGCGCCACGGCCACCTCGCGCGTGCGGGTGGCGGGAATCGGGATCGCACTGCTGCGGGTCGTGATGAGGGGATAAGGCCGGGCGATCGCCGCTTGGAGCGGTTGGCATTCGCGCTGGAAATAGGGGGCTGCGGCCGCTTCGCCCAATGTTGCCGAGAGGAGCAGCGCCCAGCCGCCGCGCTGCAGGTGCCCGTCGAGCAACGCACGCAGCACCTCGCGCATGTAGGGGTCGGAGGCGTGGACTTCGTCCACAACCAAGAGGTGGCGGTCGAGACAGACCGAACGCAGGAGGCTGTGTTTCACCTGCAAGACCGAAAGGAGCGCCTGGTCGATCGTCCCCACCGCAACTGGGGCGGCGAGAAAACGCTTGGGGCGCGCCGCTGACCAGAGCCGATCGCGCCGCCAAGCGCCCTTTTCGTCGATCTGTCTCTTTCCGTCGGCGCTCCATCCCTCGTCCCACAGGGTGCCGCTCGGGTCGGTCAGCAGCGCGGGGAGATCTTCACCGTCGACTTTCACATAGCCGGGCGCGGCAAGGAGCACGGGCCCCGGGCGGTTCTGGGCCGGAAAAGCGGCTTCGACCGCGCGCAGGACGCGTGTGTAGAGCTCGCGCGCCGCGACCCGCGTGGGCAACGCAAAGTAGAGGCCATCAACCTTGCCTGCTGTGTAGAGACGCAAAAACCACGCAAGCGCCGCCTCGGTTTTGCCCGAGCCGGTGTCGGACTCGACGAGCACGAGGCGTGTGGCGTCAGAGATCGCCAACTCCTGCGCGAGCTTCGCTTGGAGCGGCGTTGGGTCAAAGCCAAAAGTCGCCTTGAAGTGCTCGACGCGCCGCTCTTTCGGTGGCAGCAACCCAATCGCGGCAAGCGCCCGCTCGGCTGCAGCTTGCGCGAATGCCTGTCGGTCTTCGTCGGGGCTTGCGCGATAGGGGAAGAATTGGGTATCCGAGCCGATCCAGTCGGCGAGCATCACGAGCCCCGCAAAGCGCTGCTGCAACGCGGGTGTGGCGTCGATCTTGGGGACATTTGCAGCAAACGCCGCGGGAAACGCGCAGCGGACGGCTTCGCTCAATTCGGCAAGCGCCGCGGCGGGATCGTACCCCTTTCGGGCGCGCCACCACTTCAGGGAATCGCGATCTGCGCCTTGATTCCAGTAATCATTCAGCGAAATAGGCCAGCCGTGGTGCGAGATGCTCGCAAAGAGCATCTGCAGCGCCTGCTCGCCCACGTCGTCCTGGAACCAGCCGGCGATGTCGGTGATGAGTTCCAACCATGCCGGCGGCCACAGCGCTTGCAGTTCTGGCTCATAGAGCAGCGCCACCGCCTCGAGCAGATGCCCAGCCGTTTCGCGGGCGTTAGGATCGGCCTTCGCCTGAAAGCCCCAGTTGCACTTCCCGAGGTCATGAAGAAAGGCGAGCACCGCAAGGCGCGCTTTCTGGCTCTCGGTGAGCGCCCCCAAACCCCGAGCGACGTGTGGCAGCTCAAGTAGCGCGCGGAAGACTACTGCGACATCGAGGCAGTGGTCAACGAGCGGGTGGCCGCGCCCGGCTGTCGCGTCCCATTTGCCCCACGCGGGCCGTTTTACCCGATCACACCTCCTTGTTTCAGCTGCATCGTCGGTTGCAATCGGCAGCAGGTTGCCGATCCGGTTGAGTTCCGCCTGGAGCCGCGCCCGGTCGTGGCGTAATTCCTCGAGCGGCAGCGCGAGAAAGGCTTCGATGCGCGCGCGCAGGATCCGGTAGGCGGCTTCGAAAGCGGCGTCGATCGCCTCCTCTGAGCCGGTCGCGCGCGCGGGGTCTTCAACCCCCCAGTGGGCGCGCACCGCGTCACCGAGGTAGGCGGGGCAGGTCTCGCCGGCGGCGCTTGCGCAGACGGTGATCACGATCTCGGGGGTGATCGGAAGGTCGTGCCACGATTTGCTCTTGAGACCCTCAGTGGCGATTCCCTCGCGCGCAAGCAGCCGCAACGCGCGCGGATGGACGTATCCGGTGGGGTGGCTCCCGGCGCTTACAGCGCGCCAGCCGGGAGGCGCGAGGTGGTTGAAGGTCGCTTCGGCGAGAATCGAGCGGCACGAGTTGCCGGTGCAGAGAAAGAGAACGTTCATCGCAAGAGCCCCTAACGCGGAAAACTCTGAGCGATTGTAGCCTACTTGCCCAGAACCCCAGCACTCGCGCTTGCGGCGCGCCGGCAACTTACTGCGGCCGAACGCTTTTCGCGTAGCGGTCGAGCACCCCGTTGACGAACTTGTACCCTTCGTCGGCGCCGTACCGTTTGGCGAGCTCGATCGCCTCGTCGATGATCACCCGGTGGTTGGTCTCGGGGTGGCCAGCGAGCTCCGCTGCGGCGATGAGCAGGATCGCGTGTTCGATCGGGTTGAGTTCGGCGATCGCGCGGCGGGAGAAGGGGGCGAGTTGGGCGCGGTAGGTCTCGGCGTCCCGGGTGGCGCCGCGCAACAGCTCGACAAAAAGCAGATGGTCGGCGCTGGGAAATTCGGGGGCTTCAGCAAGTTGATTCTCGATCGCCGCGACGTCATGGCCCGCGATCAGCCACTGATAGACCCCTTTGAGGGCGAGCTCGCGCGCGAGCCGCCGGCGCGAGCGCGACTTGTCGCTGCCGCTCTTTGCGGTCTCGTTGTCGCTCATCGCACTGCCCCTTCCCGCGCCAACGCGCGCAGGTGGTTCGCCATCTCGACGGCCACTTGCGCGCAGTCGCGCCCTTTCGCCGCCATGCGCACTTCGGCCTCCTCGTCGGTGTTGGTGGTCAGCACCCCGTTGGCGATCGGAACGCCGGTGTCGAGCTGCACCCGGGTGATGCCGGCAGCCATTTCGTTCGCCACCACCTCAAAGTGGTAGGTCTCGCCGCGAATCACCGCGCCCAGGGCAATGAGGGCGTCAAAGCGGCCACTTCTGGCCATGCGCTGGAGGATGAGCGGCAGTTCGAGCGCCCCGGGCACCGTGAGGATCACGATGTCGGCGGGCGCGACCCCGAGACGGCGGAGTTCCGCAACCGCGGCTGAAAGAAGCCCGTCGCCTACCTCCTGGTTGAAGCGCGAAAGGGCAATCCCCACCTTGAGGCCACGGCCGTCGAGGGAGGGTTCATATTCGGGAATGTCGTCGTAGCGTGCCATGGTTATCTCTCTTCAGCAAAACCGACCACTTCGAGGCCGAAACCGGTCAGGTTGGGGAAACGCATCGGGTGGGAGAGGAGCCGCATTTTGCCCACGCCGAGCGAGCGCAAAATCTGCGCGCCAACGCCCAAAAAGCGCGGGTCCCAGGCGCGGCGGCGCACCCGCTGGTGGGTGACGTTCTCCAACAGCTCGTCGCCGCTCTGCGGCCGGTAGAGCATCACCGCGACCCCCGCAGGGCTCTCGGCGATCCGGCGCAGCGCCTCGGGGAGCGTGACGCTGTGGCCGGCGTAGCCAGGATCGAGAAAATCGAGAATCGAGACCGGCTCGTGGACGCGCACCCACGTTTCGCGCTCGGGGGTGATCGGCCCTTTCCACGCCGCGAAGTGGACGTCGCCGGTGGTGGTGTCGCGAAAGGCGGTGAGCGTCAAGCTGCCCCACGGGGTGGCGATCGGCTTTTCGAAGACGCGGGCGACCAGCGTTTCGGTGCGCAGACGGTACTCGATAAGGTCGCGGATCGCGCCGATCTTGAGACCATGCTCGGCGGCAAAGCGCTGCAGTTGCGGCAGCCGCGCCATCGAGCCATCCTCGGCAAGGATTTCGCAGATCACTGCGGCGGGTTCAAAACCGGCGAGCGCAGCAAGGTCGCACCCCGCTTCGGTGTGACCGGCGCGGATCAACACCCCCCCTTTGCGCGCCATCAACGGGAAGACGTGGCCCGGCTGGACGAGGTCCGAGGGCTTGGCGTTGCGTGCCACCGCGGTGCGGATGGTGTGGGCGCGATCAAAAGCGGAGATGCCGGTGGTCACCCCTTCTGCGGCTTCGATCGAGACGGTGAACGCCGTGCCGTAGGGGGTGCCGTTCTCTTCGGCCATGAGACGAAGCCCCAACTGCGCGCACCGCTCCGGGGTGAGCGTCAGGCAGATCAACCCCCGGCCATACTTCGCCATGAAGTTGATCGCGTCCGGGGTAACGCATTCGGCGGCCATCACCAGGTCGCCTTCGTTCTCCCGATCTTCGTCGTCGACAAGGATCACCATCCGCCCGGCGCGGATTTCGGCGATCACTTCGGGGATCGTCGCGAAAGGAGTCGCCGCGACCGAGGCGTTCTCGCCGGGGTGGTTCATCGCAGCTCCTCCGCACGATCCGAGCCCGACGCGACCCCGTGCGGGAAGTGGCGCACGTAGGCGAGGAGCCGCTCCCCGTAGCGGGCGATCGGGTCGACCTCGAGGTTCACCCGCACCCCCGGTGCAAGGCGGGCGAAATTGGTCATCGCGACGGTGTGGGGGATGAGGTTCACGGTAAAGCAGGCGCTACCGTCGGCTTCGTCCCGCACCTCATTGACCGTGAGGCTCACCCCGTCGACGGCGATCGACCCCTTTCGGGCGATGAACGGGGCAATAAGCGGGGGCGCGCGAAAGGCGACCCGGGTGCTATCGCCGACGGGCGTCACCGTGACCACCTCGCCCACCGCGTCGACGTGGCCGGTGACCCAGTGGCCGCCGAGGGGGTCGCCCACCCGCAGCGCCTTCTCGAGGTTGACGGTTGCGCCCACCTGGTCGAGCCCCGTGGTGCAGGAGAGGGTTTCGCCGGAGACGTCGTACTCGAGCCATTCGCCTTCGCCCACGCGCCGCCGGCCGACGACGGTGAGACAGACGCCACTGTGGGCGACGCTATCGCCCACATTGACATCCGAGAAGTCGAGCGCACCGACGTCGACCGCGATCCGCACCCCGTCGGTGAGCGGCATCACCGCGGCGATTCGCCCCACCCCGATCACGATTCCGGTAAACATGCCACTTCCTTGCGTTGGTACAGCGCGATTGTAGCAAGCGCGCGGCGGTTGCGGCGTTTTCGCGGAAAGGTCGGTAGAATTGCTCTTTTACCGATCGATGTCAGGAGCAGGCTATGGCCAAACGGGTACCGAATCTCAACGCCAACGCGCTTTACCGCGAAGAGACGATTTCTGACCCCCGCGTCGGCGCGATCCGCCGGATGATTCCAGTGACGGCCGACGGGCTTCCCGACCCCAACCGCGACGAGAAGTTCATCGGTGAGCTCACGGTGATGACACCGATGGGGGCGTTGCCGCTCACCTTCGAGATTCCCGCAAAGAGCCTGAGCGAAGCGGTTGCCGGCTTCAGTGACGCGGCCGAAAAGCAGCTCGAACGGATGCAGGATGAGCTGCGGCGGTTGGAGCTCGAGCAGTCGTCGCTGCTGGCGAAGCAGGCGCTCGCGGGTGGCGGGCTGGGGGGCGCAGGGGGTGCCGGTGGCCTGGGGGGCGCTGGCGGCCTGGGCGGTTCCCGGAGCGGTGGCAGCGGCCTGATTCTCCCCTGACCGCAACGCCCCTACGCGGCGAAGACGGGGGCAAAGCCGCCCCCGACGGTGCGAAAGTTGGTGGTCTGCCCCGCGTAGAGGCGAGCGGCAAAGAGGAGCACCTCGCCGCCATAGGCGTAGGCGCGCACGTCAAATTTGAGGGGAAGGGGCGCGCCCTCCTCCCCCGCTACCGGTACCGGCCGGACCGCGGGGGCCGCGTAGGCCTGCGCAACGTAGTCGCCCGCAGTAATCACCTCTTCCCAGACGCGGCGGGTCACCTTATCGCCGCGGTAGGCCGCTTTGCTCCCGTAACCCGCCACCGGTTTGAAGAAGAAGGCGCGCCGCTCGGTCCAGAGCGTTGCGGCATTCGCCGGTGTGACCAAGAGCGTCGCGGGCACGTGGGCAAGGAGCAACGCCCGCGTCTCGCCGTCGACCCCCAGTTCCACCAGCGCCGCCTCGTCCGAAAGCGTCACGAGCCGCCGCTTGTCGGCAAGAAGCGCGTGGGCGCGCGGGTGGGGGGTAACCACCGCGGTAGCGGATGCAAGCGCCTCCGCCAGCGCAGCGTGGTGGGGCTCGGTGAGCGCGAAATCGGTGAGCCGGTTGTAGACGAGGTCGACGGCGTCGCGCCCGCTCCCCTCCATCGCCCAAAGGCGACCCTCGGACGCGGTGAGAGCTGTAGCGTCCGCGATCACCGCCCGGTAGCCCGCGCGGTGAAAGAGTTCGCGAAAAAGGAGAAACTCCGGGTAGAGGTATTGGCTCTTCGGGGCGTCGTCGACGATCGCGATCGTCGTGAGCGGCTCAGAACCACGACACCGCGCCCACTCGGCGCGAAACATCGCCAGGAGCTTTTCCGTGACCAGCGGTTGCGCCGCCTCCATCTCAAGTTTTGCGGCCAATTCGGGACAGCAGGCGCGCTGCGCGGCGCGGATCACCGCGTTGATCATCACCCCCCCCGCGTTGGTGTTGATCTCGATGAGCTGTGGGCCGCGCTCGGTGAGGTGAAAATCGAAACCCATCAACACGCCGCGCGCGGCAGAGGGCACACGCGCAAGGGGCGGGGCGTCGGCAAGCGCCAACGCCGCCCACTGGGGGGTCGAGGCGAGCCGCTCCACCGCCGCGACCACTGCGCGCATCGTCGCGAGATCGCTCTCGGGGACAAAAAGGGCGACCGGCGCGATCAGGTGGGGCCGCTCGGCAAAGAGCGCCGGGAGCTCGGGCGTGGTGGTGGCAAGCGCCTGAAGGTGGGCAAAGAGCCGCTCGCGGTCGAGCGACTGGCAGGTGCAGGCGTGGTTCATCCCAGCACTCCGCTGTGGGTCAGCCACCAGACGGCAACGAGCGACGCCAGCCACAACGCGCCCAGCGTCAAACGCTGCGCCCATTCGCGGCGCTTCGCTTTGGCGGCACGGCGCGCGGCGATTCTCTCCTGCCGTCGGGCTGTTTCGCGCGCCACCAGCTCCTGGTGGATGAGCCTCGGGAGCTGCGGCACGATTCTGGCCCAGTAGGGGGCCTCCTCCTTGAGCGCTTTGGGGAGCGCCCGCCACCCCACCTGCTCGCTCATCCACCGCTCGAGGAAGGGTTTCGCCGTCTGCCACAGGTCCAATTCGGGGTCGAGCTGCCGCCCGAGCCCCTCGATGTTGAGGAGCGTCTTCTGCAGCAGCACCAGCTGCGGCTGGACCTCGACCTCGAAACGGCGCGCCGTCTGAAAGAGGCGAAGGAGCGTCTTGCCAAACGAGATCTCTTTGAGCGGGCGGTCGAAGATCGGTTCGCACACCGCGCGGATCGCTCCTTCGAACTCCTCCACCCGCACGTAGGGCGGCGCCCAACCCGCCTCGATGTGGGCGAGCGCCACCCGGCGGTAGTCGCGCTGGAAAAAGGCGAGGAAATTGACCGCGAGGTAGTTCTTGTCCTCTTCCGCGAGCGTCCCCATGATCCCAAAATCGAGCGCGATGTAGCGGCCGTCGGGCGCGACCAGAATGTTGCCCGGGTGCATGTCGGCGTGAAAGAAGCCGTCGCGGAAGACTTGGGTGAAGAAGATCTCGACCCCCGCGGCGGAGAGGCGTTTGAGGTCGATCCCCTGCGCCCGCAGCTGCTCGATCTGCGAGATCGGCGTCCCGTGCATCCGCTCCATCACCATCACCTGCGGCCCGCAGTAGTCCCAGAAGACCTCGGGGACGATGAGAAGGGGGCTCTCCCGGAAGTTGCGCCGCAACTGCGAACAGTTGGCCGCCTCGCGCATGAGGTCGAGTTCGTCGTCGAGCGACTTAGCAAACTCGGCCACGACCTCGCGCGGTTTCAACCGCTCCCCTTCGGACCAGAGCGCCTCAAGGAGCCACGCGGCGGCGTCCATCAACGCGAGGTCGTGTTCGATCACCTGACGGATCCCGGGGCGGAGGATCTTCACCGCCGCTTCCCGGCCGTCAAAAAGGACTGCGAAGTGGACCTGCGCGACTGAGGCGCTTGCCACCGGCTCGGGGTCAAACGACGCAAAAACCTCGTTCAATGGGCGCTTGAAGTGCTCTTCGAGGATCGCCCGCGCGGTGGCGCTCGCAAAGGGAGGGACACGGTCCTGGAGTTTTGCGAGTTCGTCGGCGATGTCGGGGGGGATCAAGTCGCGACGGGTCGAGAGCATCTGGCCGAACTTGACGAAGATCGGCCCGAGCGATTCGAGGGCAACCCGCAGCCGCACCCCGCGTGGGGTGGCATCGTGCCGCCAGAAAAAGAGGCGACGCCACCAGCGACTCAACCGCCCCGACGGATCGGCTTGGCAGACGATCTCATCGAGCCGGTAGCGGTAACCGATCCACAGGATGCGAAGCAGGCGCAGGAGGCGCATGGTGCGAGCGGAGGCAAAATATTGCGCATTGTACCGTCACCGGCCGCGCGTTGCGCCCCCCATCAACACCGCCCAGCCGCGAGTGGCGGGGTGGCTTTCGAGGGCGAGTTTCGCGATCATCGTGAGCGGGATCGACAAGAAGGCCCCGACCGTCCCCAAGAGCCACCCCCAAAGGAGAAGCGAAATCAGCACCACTGTGGGCGAGAGCCCCAACGCCTGCCCCATCCACCGCGGTTCGACAAGGCTGCCGAGGAGGACGTTGAGCGCGAGATAACCGCCGGCGAGGATCGCCGCTTCAGCCGCGCCAAACTGCAACAGCGCCAAAAGCACCGCCGGGACCGCAGCGATGATCGAGCCGATCGTCGGGATGAAGTTGAGGAGCCCCGCGAGCACCGCAAAAAAGAGGGCGAAATCGACGCCCCGCCAGGTGAGGAGCGCCCAGACCCCGAGCCCGGTGAGGATACTGATCGTCGTCTTGATCACCAGGTAGCGGTTCACCGCGGTGAGAAAACGGCGCAACCGCACCTGGGTGCGCCGCCGGTGGGGAAAGGCCGCAGCAAAGCGGCGGGGAAGCGTCGGCACCTCGAGGAGGAGAAAAACGTAAGCCAACAGAACGAGCGCGAAGTTCGCCGTCACCTGCCCGGTCGCGGCCGCAAGCGTCCGCGCCCCTTGCGCGACCACCGCGAGCGACGGGGTCGGCAGTTCGGCAAAGAGCGACGACCAGGGCGCGCCGCGCGCGGCCAACGCCGCCTGGATGCTCGCGATCAGGGTGAGCCACTTCGCCTGGTATTCAGCGCTGTTCGCGGCCAACTCCCGCGCGGTAAGTTCGATCACCGTGACGAGCTGGAAGAGGGCAAAACCGACCCCGACAAAGAGGAGCACGATCCCCACTCCCCACGGCACCCGCCGCTCATGGAGCCACACGAGCGGCGGCATCGAGATCATCGCGAGGAACGCCGCCACCAAGAGTGGCGCAAGCCAGCTCGCCACAGCCTGGATCCCGGCGCCGATCACCACGAGCGCCGCGACGACGACGAGCGGCACCGGAAAGGAAGGAGCTGCCGGAAGGGGGGCGGACCCCCGGGGAGCGATGCTCGACCGCCGCTGCGCTGCATCCAGATCCAGGTGGTGTGCCATCGACGACTCCTCTCCATGCGCTTGCCGATTGTACGTGAGACGAAGCAAGCGGGTATAATCGGAGAATAGTAGACCGAAACTAACGCAACATGACGCCAAATTCCAGTGACTGGACCCAAAAAGAGCCGCAACAGGTGCTCGCCGGATGGCTCCATCAAGCCATTACCGCCGCGTTTCCCGCTTTTGCCCACCTGCCGGTGACCCTGGAGCGGCCGAAAGAGGCGGCCCACGGCGACTGGGCCACCACCTGGGCGCTTGCCAACGCCAAAACGGTGAAGCAAAACCCCCGGGCGATCGCCGAAACGATCCTCCGCGAACTCACCCCCCACCCCTGGGTTGCCGACGTGACGATCGCCGGTCCCGGCTTTCTCAACATCCGCTTGGCCCCCGCAGCCAAAACGGCGGTAATCCCGAAGATTCTCACCGCGCGCGACCGCTTTGGCGCCGGCACTCCGCGGCGGGAGCGGGTGCAGATCGAATTCGTCTCCGCGAACCCCACCGGGCCGCTCCATGTCGGCCACGGGCGCGGCGCGGCGTACGGCGCAACGCTCGCTAACCTCCTCGCCTTTGCCGGCTGGCCGGTGAGCCGCGAATACTATGTCAATGACGCCGGGCGGCAGATGGATATCCTCACCCTCTCGACGTGGCTGCGCTACCTCGCGCTCTTTGGCGTCACGATCCCCTTCCCAAAAAACGGCTACCAGGGGCGCTATGTCGTCGCGATGGCCGAGACGCTCAAAACCGCCCACGGCGACCGCTTCGTCACCGCGACGCCTGAGGAGGTTCTTGCCGACGTTCCCGAAGAACCGCCGACGGAACGGAGCGACCCCGACGCGAGCGCACAACGCGAAGCACGGCTCGACGCGCTGATCGCGAACGCCAAGCAGCTGTTGGGGGCCGACTACGCTTGGCTCCACCAGTTCGTCCTCACAGAGCAGCTCGGCGACTGCCGCGACGACCTGGCCGAATTTGGCGTCACCTTCGACTGCTGGTTCTCGGAGCAAAGCCTCTACGACACGGGGCTTGTGGAAAAGACGATCGCCGAGCTCGAGCAGCGGGGCCACATCTACACCCAGGACGGCGCCAAGTGGTTTCGCGCCACCGCCTTCGGCGACGAAAAGGACCGGGTCGTGCAACGGGCGAACGGCAGCTACACCTACTTCGCCTCCGACATCGCCTACCACCGCAACAAGTTCGAACGCGGTTTCGACCGGATCATCGATATCTGGGGTGCCGACCACCACGGCTATCTGCCGCGGGTGCGCGCCGCGATCGAAGCGCTCGGCTTCGACCCGCAGCGGCTCGAGGTGCTCCTCGTGCAGTTCGCAGTCCTCTACCGCAACGGCGAAAAGGTGCCGATGAGTACCCGTGCCGGCGAATTTGTCACCCTGCGCGAGCTGCGCGCCGAGGTCGGGAACGACGCCGCGCGCTTCTTCTACATCCTGCGCAAATCGGACCAACACCTCGACTTCGACCTCGATCTCGCGAAACGGCAATCGAACGACAACCCCGTCTACTACATCCAGTACGCCCACGCCCGCATTGCCTCAGTGCTGCGCGAGTGGCAGGAGCGCGCAGGTGGCGAAGAAGGGAATGAGGCAGAGACAGCGCTCGACGAGCGGCTCGCCGCAGCCGACCTCACCCCCCTTGCCAAGTCGGAGGCGGCGTTGACGCTCGCGCAGCGGCTCCAGGAGTTTCCCTCCGTCATCGCCACTGCCGCCGAAGAGCGGGCGCCGCACCACGTCGCCTTCTACCTCAAGGCGGTCGCGAGCGACTTCCACGCCTGGTACAACGTCGACCGCATCCTCGTCGACGAGGAAGCGACACGGCTTGCGCGCCTCGCGCTGGCGCGCGCAACCCAACACGTACTCAAGAATGGCCTCACGCTCCTCGGCGTCTCGGCCCCGGAACGGATGTGAGGTGAAGCGGTGATGAGCGGGAGCGAGCGCCCGGTCATGATCCCCCCGCAGGTGCGCGGCGGCACCTTTATCGGACTCCTATTGGGCATCGCCCTCGGGACTCTTGTCGCGCTCCTCGCCGCCTGGTACGTCACCCGCCACTCGCCGTTCCGCGACCGCCCCGCCGCTCCCCCCTCCCCGGCAGAGATTCCCAAAGAGATCCTCGAGATGGTGCGCGGCCGTCCCCCTGAAGCCGCCGCCGAAAAGCCGCCTGCCGGCGCACCCGGCGCCACCGCGTCGGTGCCATCCCCCTCCTCTTCCCTCGCGGCGCTGCAGCGGGAGGCTCCTCCACCTTCTGAACCCCCTGCGGGTCCCACCAAACCGGCGCCACCGCCGGGCTCTTTGGCCGCAACCGCTCCTCCACCCGCAGCTCCACCCGCTTCGCCCACTGCGGCTGCTCCCCAGCCTTCTGCCGCAACCGTGCAACCCACCCCTGCACCCCCTGCGGACGCAGCCCGCTGGTTTTGGCAGGTGGGGGCGTTTGGCACCGAACAGGAGGCGAACCGCGTCCGCGCCGAACTCGCGCTCTTGGGGCTCACCTCGCAGGTGGAACCGGCGCGGATGAGCGACGGTCGAACGCTTTACCGCGTCCGTGTCGGCCCCTACCCGTCGCAGCAGGCGGCGCAAGCGGCACGCGCCCGGCTCCAATCTGCCGGTTACCAACCCGTGATGGTCAGAGGATAGAAGGAGCTCTGACTCTGGTATTACAAATGCGCGATAGTGAATAATTGTTGATATGAAAAACACCACCATGAGTATTGGTAAGGCGCCAAAGCTACCTGGTGTGTTGGTCAAGACGCTGCAGCGTCTGGATCAGAAGCGCTGATGCAGGATAGAGAACCGATGCAGCTCTCGCACAGGATTGAACTTCGCCCCACCCCCGAGCAGGCCGACTACTTCAAGCGTGCCTGTGGGACAG
>NZ_BAAHXE010000040.1:0-16157 GCF_054657095.1 Hydrogenophilus islandicus
TCCACAAACCAAACCAAACACCAACACGAAACATCGCACACAAGACGCGCACCCCACAAAAGGGGGCGCGCCCTTGCACACGGGCCATCAACACCGCCACATCCCACAAACGACCAAAAAACCAGAACCTCAAACCAAACAACGGGGCTCTCCCTTTGTTGCTCTGCTCTTCACACTGCCTGAACAGTTAGCGCCCTTTTCCGCTATCATCCTCACCAGCGACGTGAGGAGCGTTACTGTGGGTAGAAACAACGAATCATGGGTTGATCAGGCCCGTGCGTGGGCGAAAGAGGAACGGCACTTTGCCGCAGACGCTGAAATGGTGCGGCGCAAACTCCAGAGCGTTGTGCCTGCCGATCGCGTGCTCACCCAACCGGAAGAGCTCACCCCTTACGAGTGTGACGGGTTGTCGGTCTTCCGCGCCCAACCGTTGGCCGTGGTATTGCCGCAGAGTGAAGCGGAGGTGGTCGCGGTGCTGCGCGCGTGCCATGAACTGGGGGTGCCCGTGGTGGCCCGCGGAGCGGGAACAGGACTTTCGGGTGGGGCGACGCCCCATCCGCAGGGGGTCGTGGTGTCGCTCGCGCGCTTGAACCGGATCCTCGCGATCGACCCCGTCGCCCGAACAGCCCGGGTGGAGCCGGGGGTGCGCAATCTCGCCATCAGCGAAGCGGCGGCAGCGTACGGACTCTACTACGCGCCCGACCCTTCGTCGCAGATCGCTTGCACGATCGGCGGTAACGTCGCGGAGAATTCGGGGGGCGTCCATTGCCTGAAGTACGGTTTGACCGTCCATAACGTGCTCCAGGTTCGTGGGTATACCGTGCGGGGCGAACCGGTGACTTTTGGGAGTCTAGCCCCCGACGCGCCGGGGTATGACCTGCTCGCGATTATGGTGGGGTCCGAGGGGATGCTCGCGGTGGTGACTGAGGTGACGGTGCGGCTGTTGCCCAAACCGGTGGTGGCTAAGTGTCTCCTTGCGGCGTTCGATTCGGTGCGCGCTGCAGGGGACGCGGTCGCGGCGGTGATCGCGGCGGGGATTATTCCGGCAGGGCTCGAGATGATGGATCGGGGCGCAACGGTCGCAGTGGAAGAGTTTATCCACGCCGGTTATCCGACCGACGCGGAGGCGCTGCTGTTGTGCGAGGCCGATGGGACACCTGAGGAGGTCGAGGAGGAGATCGCCCGCATGGAGGCGGTGCTCAAAGCCCACGGGGCGACAGAGCTTCGTGTCTCGCGCGATGAAGCGGAGCGGCTGCGCTTCTGGGCGGGGCGCAAAGCCGCGTTTCCGGCCGCGGGGCGGGTTTCGCCCGATTACTACTGTATGGACGGGACAATTCCGCGCCGCGCGATCGGCGAAATGCTCGAGGCGATCCGTGAGATGGAGGGGCGGTACGGGTTACGCTGCCTCAACGTCTTTCACGCGGGCGACGGGAATCTCCACCCGCTGATTCTCTTTGATGCCAATGTGCCTGGCGAATGGGAGCGGGCCGAGGCGTTTGGCGCCGAGATCCTCGAGCGCTCGGTGGCGTTGGGGGGTACGATCACCGGCGAGCATGGGGTGGGGATCGAGAAGATCAACCAGATGTGTGTCCAATTTTCACCTGATGAGCGCGAGGTCTTTTTCGCGATCAAAGCGGCGTTCGACCCCGACGGGTTGCTCAACCCCGGTAAAGCGATTCCGACGCTTCACCGCTGCGCCGAGTATGGCCGGATGCGGGTGTCGCGCGGGGCGTTGCCCTTTCCCGAAATTCCGCGGTTTTGAGGAGGCGGTGTGGCTGCGACGAACAACGTCATCCCGAGATGGCAAGAGGCGATCCGTGTTGCGCGCGAGAAGGGGCATCGGGTCGCGATCGTTGGCGGGGGGAGTAAAGCGGTGCTCCCCTGGTGCAAGATTCCCGACGACGCGGTGGTGATCGCGACGCGGGAGTGGCGAGGGATCGAGCGCTATGAACCGACAGAGTTGGTGGTGACGGTGCGTGCCGGTACGCCGCTTGACGAACTCGAGGCAGCACTCGCCGAACGCCGCCAGTGGCTCCCTTTTGAGCCGCCCCGTTTGGGGCAGGGGGGGACGGTGGGCGGGGCGGTGGCGACAGGCCTTTCGGGGCCGGCGCGCTGGGGTCACGGGGCGGTGCGCGACGCGGTGCTCGGGGTGCAGCTGCTGGATGGGCGGGGGCGGCAGCTCCGCTTCGGTGGCGAGGTGATGAAGAATGTCGCGGGTTACGACGTCTCGCGGCTGCTCGTCGGCTCATGGGGAACGCTCGGGGTGATTCTGACAGTCTCACTCAAGGTTGCACCGCAGCCGCCGGCGTCGCTGACGCTCTCCTTTGCAATGGGCGCCGAGGAGGCGGCAAACGCCCTCAACCGCTGGGCAGGGAAGCCGTTGCCGCTCTCGGCGGCGTTTTGGGCCGAGGGGTTCCTCTGGCTGCGTCTTCGGGGGGCGGAGGCAGCGGTGCGCGCGGCAAGGGAGCAGCTTGGGGGAGAGGTGGTCGAGGAGCGTGATGCCGAGCGCTGGTGGCAGGGCGTTCGCGACCAGGAAGGTCCGCTGTGGGTGGTGCCAGAAGGGCGGGTGTTGTGGCGCGTCGCGGTGCCGCCCACCGCGCCGATGGCCGCGCTCGGTGAGCGCTTCTGGTTTGAAGGGGGCGGCGGAATCCGCTGGGTGGTGGCCGACGCCCAGTGGGACGGCTTTGCGGCGGCGGCGAAGCTCGGGGGGTGGGCGTGGCGCTGGCGGGGGGCGGCAGCGGGGCCGTGGATGAGTCGCCGAAGCGACCCTGTTGCCGCGATCGAAGCGCGGATTCGCACCATCTTCGACCCCGATCGCCTTTTTGGCGACGGGCCCTTTGCCGGAGCGTGAGCGATGCAGACCCATCTTGCCCCATCGGTTGCCGCTTTGCCTGAAGGTCCTGAGGCGGAAGCAATTCTCCGCAAGTGTGTCCATTGCGGTTTCTGTACCGCAACCTGCCCGACCTATCAGCTGTTGGGGGACGAACTCGACGGTCCGCGGGGCCGGATCTACCAGATCAAAATGGTTTTGGAAGGGGCGCCGGCAACCCGGACGATCCAGAACCACCTCGACCGCTGTCTCACCTGTCGGTCGTGTGAGACGACCTGTCCCTCGGGGGTGACCTACCATCGGCTCCTGGACATCGGCCGCGCGGTGGTCGACGCCCAGGTGGCGCGCCCCTGGGGTGAGGCGCTCCTGCGCAGGCTCTTGGCGCGGGTGCTCACCGATCGCGCGCTCTTTACTGCCCTTCTCCGTCTCGGGCAATGGGTGCGGCCGACCCTCCCGAAGCGCTTGGCGCGCACGATTCCCCCGCAAGAGGACCCCGGGGTGTGGCCGGTTGAAAGCCGCGCGCGCCGCATGTGGGTGATGACCGGCTGCGTCCAACCCGCTTTGAGGCCGGCGATCAATGCGGCAACCGCCCGCGTTTTTGCTGCGTTGGGAATTACTTTGACGCCTGCGCCCGACAGCGGCTGCTGTGGGGCGGTGGAACACCACTTGGGGGAAGAGGAGCGGGCCAAAGCGCGCGCGCGGCGCAACATCGACCTCTGGTGGCCCAAGCTCGCAAGCGGTGAGGTCGAGGGGGTGGTGGTGACCGCAAGTGGCTGCGGGGCGCACGTGCGCGATTATGCGGTGCTCCTGGCCCACGACCCCGAATACGCCCAAAAAGCGGCGGAGGTCGTCGCGCGGGTTTGGGACCCCGCCGAGGTGGTCGCGCGGGAGGAGGAGGCGCTCGGCGCACAGCTTGAAGCGGTGCCACCCGGTTCGCGCGGTGTCGTCGCGTTTCATGCCCCCTGTACGTTGCAACACGGGTTACGGGTGCGCGGGGTGGTCGAGCGCATCCTCACCCGCGCCGGTTGGGTGGTGCCTCTCGTGCGTGACGCCCACCTCTGCTGCGGCTCTGCCGGTACCTACAGTCTTTTGCAGCGGCGCATCAGTGAGGCACTCAAGGCGCAGAAGCTCGCGGCACTGACTGAGACGGGGGGCGGGGTGATCGCGACGGCGAACATCGGTTGCCTGGTCCATCTGGCGAGTGGCACTGAGCTCCCGGTCAAACATTGGATCGAACTCGTCGCCGAGGCGCTCCCGCCGCGGCGCGCAGTGGGGTGACGGGGGAATCGCTCTGTCGGGGGTTTCACTTCGAGCGGTGCGCGAAAGTAAAGGGGAGATCGTGGCGGAGTGGCGGTTTACCAAGATGCACGGGCTCGGGAACGACTTCGTCGTCCTCGACGCGGTGCGGCAAAAGATTACGATGACCGCGGAGTTGGCGCGGCGCATTGCCGATCGGGCGTTTGGCATCGGCTGCGACCAGATCCTTTTGGTCGAACCGCCGCCCGACGCGTCGGTCGATTTTCGCTATCGCATTTTCAATGCGGATGGGAGCGAAGTCGAGAATTGCGGCAATGGGGCGCGCTGTTTTGCCCGCTTTGTCGTCGCCGAGGGGTTGACAACGAAGCGGACGGTCCGGGTGGCGACCCGCGCCGGGGTGATCGCGCCGCAGCTCCATGACGACGGCACGGTCACAGTCGATATGGGGGCGCCGCGTTTTTTGCCACACGAGATCCCTTTTGACCCCGCTCAAGCCGACGCCGCGAGCGCGGCCGATTGGGCGGCGCTCGTTGAAGAGGGGATGGCGCCTGCGGTGACGCCGTTGTGGGTGGGCGATGAGCGGCTGATGGTGAGCGTTGTCTCGATGGGGAACCCCCATGCGGTTTTGGTCGTCGGGGACGTTTTGAGCGCCCCGGTGGCTGAGTTGGGGCCGGCGATCGAGCGCCATCCCGCCTTTCCGGCGCGGGTCAATGTCGGCTTTATGGAGGTGGTCTCGCCCCACCAGATCCGCTTGCGGGTCTTCGAGCGGGGGGCAGGGGAGACGCTCGCGTGCGGCACGGGCGCGTGTGCCGCGGTGGTGGCGGGGATTCGCCGCGGGCTTCTCACAAGCCCCGTCACCGTGGTGACGCGAGGCGGAGCGCTCACTGTGGCGTGGGCGGGGATTCGGGACGGAGCGGCTCAGCCGGTCGCGATGACGGGGCCGGCGGTGACCGTCTACCGCGGGGTGTTTGATCCCGACGAGCTCCTCCCCCGTCCCGCGTGGGGGTGAGCGGCGCGCGCACGACTCGGCGGGGGATCGTAATGGTGCGCAGGTGGCGGCAGAGCAAGCGCGCACGGCGGGGAGAAATCGCTTCGCGCCTTTCGGCCGAAGGGGTGAAGCGCTACCTTGCCGCCCATCCCGCCTTTTTTCTCCGTGAAGCGGCGTGGCTTGCGCACCTTGAGCTTCCCGATGGTCTCCCTGCCGATCTGGTTTCGTTAGCGCACCGGCAAGCGGCCTTTTTGCGGGCAGAACGGGATCGGTTGGCTGGGGAGCTGCAGACGCTGCGCGCGGTTGCTGCGGCAAACGATCGCGTGGCGCGCAAGGTCGTGGCGCTCCTCGTGGCGCTGCAGCGTGCGAACACCCCCGAAGCGGTTCGGGCAACGGTGCTCACTTGGGCGACGCGTGAATTGGCGCTGCCGTGCGTGCGGTGGTGTGCGACGCTTCCTGCGCCGCTCGCCGAGTGGTTGGGCGAGCGTCCTCTACGGGCTGCGGCGCTCCCCCTTGACGAGGCGCTCACGAAGTGGCTGGGCAGTACGAGGCTTCGTTCGGCGGCGCTCCTCGCCGTCGCTCCGTCGCTCTGGCTCTTTTTTGCCCATCACGACGCCAGTTACTTCACTGAGGAGAAGGGGACGCTCTTTCTCGAGCAGATCCGCGACGGGGTGCGTGCGGCGTGGTCGCGGGTGGAACCGCTTGCGGACGCGGGTGCTGAGGAGTGGCTCGAGAATAGCGGTGGGTGAGGCGAAGGAAGGAGGTAATCCTCCGCTCGTTGCGGCGTGGCTCGACTACCTGCGGGTGGTGCGCCGCGCTTCACCCCACACCGTCGCGGCTTATGCGCACGAAATCGACCACCTGGTGACGCTCTGCAACGGTGCCTTTGCGGCGGTGACCCCTTTGGCGGTGCGCAAAGCGCTTGCTGCGGCGCACGCGGAGGGTTTGGCGCCGCGGTCGCTTGCCCGACGGCTTTCGGCGTGGCGCGCGTTTTACCGCTGGGCGTGTGCGCATGGGTGGCTTGAGCATAACCCGGTCGACGGGATTCGCCCGCCGCGCGCCGAAAAGCTCCTCCCGAAGGCGTTGCCGGTCGATGAGGCGGTCCGTTTTTTGGACGCGATGGACGCAGCGCGTCCGGCCGCGGCGGGGGAGGGTGTGAAGAGGGAGGTCAGCGATCGTGCCGCTCTCCTCTGGGTGCGTGATCGGGCGATCTTCGAAGTGCTCTACGGTTGCGGGTTGCGCGTGGGGGAGCTCGTGGCGCTCAACGCCGGTGATCCCGCGTGCGATTGGCCGGGGGGGCGAATCGCGGTGGTGGGGAAGCGGCAGAAGCGGCGGTGGGTGCCGGTGGGGCGAGCAGCGCAGCGCGCGGTGGCCGAGTGGCTCGCGGTCCGGCCGCTCCTCGCGCGTCTCGACGAGCCGGCGCTCTTCGTCTCCGAGCGCGGCGGGCGCCTCTCGCCGCAGGGGGTGGCATCGCGGTTGGGCTATTGGGCGGAGCGGTTGGGGTTTTCCCAGCGGCTCCACCCCCATATGTTGCGCCACAGTTTCGCGAGCCACCTGCTGCAGTCGAGTGGCGATCTGCGCGCGGTGCAGGAGCTTTTGGGGCACGCGTCGCTTGCCAGCACCCAGGTCTACACCAAGCTCGACGCGCAGCACCTGGCGCGGATCTACGACGCGGCCCATCCGCGGGCGCGGAGAAAGTGACGCCGCAGAGGAGTAGCGCGTCTGCCCGGGGCTGGAGGCGCGGCGGGGAGCGGCCAAAGCGCGGTAGAATCACGGCATGGCCGATCTGATTCTCAAACCGGGAAAAGAGCGCTCGGTTAAGGCGCGTCATCCGTGGATCTATGCCCAAAGCGTTGCTCAGGTGGTCGGGCGCGCGGAGAATGGCGCAACGGTGCGCGTCTGCGCCTCCGACGGTACCCCGCTTGCACGCGCGGGGCTTTCGCTCACTTCGGCGATTCGCGCCCGCATCTGGCACTTCAACCCCGATCAGCCGGTCGACCACGCCTTCTTCCGGCGACGGATCGCTCAGGCAGTTGCGTGGCGCACACGCTTTCCGACACTCGCGGGGCAGACGGGGGTGCGGTTGGTGCACGGCGAAGCCGACGGGCTCCCAGGGGTGATCATCGACCGCTTTGGTGCGGTGGCTGTTTTGCAGATCACCTTTGCCGGGGCGGACCGGTGGCGGGAGGCGATCGTCGATGCGCTGGTGCGGGCGCTGCCTGATCTCTCCGCCGTATACGAGCGGTCCGATTCCGAAGTGCGGCAACGCGAGGGGCTGCCGCCACGTTCGGGGTTGGTGTGGGGAGCGCTTCCCGACGAGGTGGTGGTCGACGAGTATGGCGTGCGCTTTGCCGTCGACGTCGTTCGCGGCCACAAGACCGGTTTCTATCTCGACCAGCGGGAGAACCGCTACCTGGTGCAACGGCTTGCCGAGGGGATGCGGTTGCTCAACACCTTCTGTTATACCGGAGGGTTTTCGCTGCACGCGCTCAAAGGAGGCGCGCAGGAGGTCTGGTCGGTCGATTCGAGCGCCGCAGCGCTCGAGGGGCTTGCCCGAAACCTGGCGCTCAATCCCGATCTTCCGGCAGAACGGTCGCGGGTGATCGAGACCGACGTCTTTTCCGGGCTGCGCGAATGGTTTCAGGCTGGGGAGACCTTCGATTGCGTGATCCTCGACCCGCCGAAATTTGCTCCGTCGGCAGCGCACGCTGAGCGAGCGAAGCGCGCCTACCGCGATATCAACCTCTTTGGGATGCGGCTCGTCCGTCCAGGCGGTTATCTGATGACCTACTCCTGTTCCGGCGGAATTGGGCTGCAGGAGTTCCAGGCGCTGGTGGCCACCTGTGCCGCGGAGAACCGAAGGAGCGGCCAGATCGTTGCCCGGCTCACCGCCGGGGCTGACCATCCGATTGGCCTCGGGGCACCGGAAGGGGAGTACCTCAAAGGGCTGTTGGTCCGTTTTGACTGACTTTTTGCGTGAGATCAAAGAACTACTTCTCCGTTTGTGGTACGATCCCCTGCTTTTCGGGAATTTTTGCGCGAGGTAAGGTATGGAGCTGCAATTTCCAGTCTCCTGGTATTTCGACGAAGCGCTCTACCAGAAAGAGCTCGAGTGCCTCTTCAAGAATGGCCCCGGCTACCTCGGTCACGAGCTGATGGTCCCTGAGGTGGGGAGCTACCGCGCGTTGGAGCAGTTCGACGAGGGGATGGCGCTCGTGCGCGATCGCGAAGGGGTCCATCTCCTCTCCAATATCTGCCGCCACCGCCAGGCGATCATGTTGCGCGGCAGCGGCAAAACCGAGCAGATCGTCTGTCCGCTCCACCGCTGGAGCTACGCGCTCGACGGGCGCCTGCTCGGTGCGCCCCATTTTCCGGAGAATCCTTGCCTCCACTTAGAGCGGCTGGCGGTGCAGAATTGGCACGGACTCCTCTTCCGCGGGCCGCGCGATGTGCTCGCCGATTTGGCGGGGATGAGGCCACAGTTTGCCGACCGCTTCAATTTTTCTGGGTATAAACTCGACCGGGTGGTGGCGCACGAGTGCCGGTACAACTGGAAGACCTTTGTTGAGGTCTATCTTGAGGATTACCACGTGGTGCCGTTTCATCCGGGGCTCGGCAACTTCGTCGATTGCGACCAGCTCGAGTGGCAGTTTGGCGAATGGTATTCGGTCCAGCGGGTGGGGATCACGTCGCTTGCGCGCGCCGGTACCCCCACCTACGAGCGGTGGCACCGGGCGGTGTTGCAGCACTACGATGGGCAGTTGCCGCCGGATGGGGCGATCTGGCTCCTCTACTATCCGAACGTGATGGTCGAGTGGTACCCCCACTCCTTGGTGATCAGTACCCTGTGGCCGCAGGGGGTCGACAAGACGCTCAATCTGGTCGAGTTCTACTATCCTGAAGAGATCGCCGAGTTTGAGCGCGACTTTGTCGAAGCCGAGCAGGCGGCCTACATGGAGACGGCGGTTGAGGATGACGAGATTGCCGAGCGGATGGACCGGGGCCGCAAAGTGTTGTGGCAAGAGGGGCGAAACGAGGTCGGTCCCTACCAATCGCCCTACGAGGACGGGATGCCCCATTTCCACGCCTTCTACCGCCGGGTAATGGCCGATCATCTGCCTCAATAGGAACGCTTTGCCGTGATCACCTTTGGCAACGACCCTGGAGCGCAGCAGGAGACGCTAGCCGCCTTTTTTTCGCTGCCTGACAACCTCGCTTTGACGCTCGACGCGGAGGACCGCATCGTGGCGGCGAGTGCGGGGCTTCAGACACTGCTCGGCGGCCCCGAGGCGGTGGTACCGGGGCAGAGTTTCGCGTCGTTGCTCTTCGAAGCCGATCGCCAGCCGGTCCAAGAGCGTCTGGCGGAGGCGCGCAAGGAGGGGACGACGGTCCGCTTTTCGGCGCGCTTGCGTTGTCATGACGGGCGCTTTGTCGGGTTGGCGTGGTCGGCGATCCAGGCGGGTCGTGAGGGGGTTCTCGTGCTTGCGGCGCACGAGGTGGGGGTGGTGCTCGACGCCAAAGCCCAACTGGCCCCTGAGCTCACCGATCGCTTGACGGGGCTCCCCAATCTGCCCCTCTTCCTCAATCGGGTGGAACACGCGTTGCAGCGGCTGCGCCGCAACGCCTCGGCCCGTTTTGCGGTGGTTTGTCTGGGGCTCGATCGCTTTCAGCTTGTCAACCACCGTTTCGGCTATTGGGCAGGGGATCTGATGCTTTCGGAGGTGGCTGAGCGGCTGCGGCGCAACGTTCGCCCCACCGACATGGTGTCACGCGTCGGGGGGGACGAGTTCTGCGTGCTCCTCGAGGATGTGCGCGATGCCACCTCGCCCCTGCGGGTGATTGAGCGGTGGCGGCGGCAGGTGTCGTTTCCGTTCGTCGTCGGCGGCCAGGAGCTCACGTGGAGCTTTTCGGCCGGGGTGGCGACGGTGACGGCGGGGGCACTCTCGGCGGCGGGTGAGGTGACGAGCGAGTCGCTGCTCTCGGAGGCGCAATTGGCGTTGCGTCAGGCGAAACGGGAAGGGGGCGCCGCAGCGGTGATCTCGGACCCGGCGATGCACCTCGCGGTCCAGCAGCAGATGGAGACCGAAGCGGAGCTGCGCGTCGGAGTGAAGACGGGGGCGTTCGAGCCCTATTTCCAGCCGATCGTCGATATGGCGACCCGCGCCATCGTCGGCTTCGAAGCGCTGGTGCGATGGCTCCACCCCAAGCGGGGGGTTGTTGCGCCCGGCGCTTTTTTGACCGTGGCGGAGGAGAGCGGGTTGATCGATCCGATCGGCCGCCTGACGATCGCCGCAGCGCTCAATGCGCTTGGCAGCTGGAGCAAACGGCTGCCGCATCGGCCGGTCACGTTGGCGATCAATGTCTCGCCCCGGCAGCTGCTCGTTGCCGATTTCGCCGATTGGTTGCTCGCTGCGGTGCGCGACGCGGGGGTTTCGCCTGAGCGGGTGAAGGTGGAGATCACCGAGACCGCGATCCTGGAACAGAGCGACCGCACCCGGGCGATTGTGCAGCGCTGGGGTGAGGCCGGTTTGCAGCTTCAGCTGGACGATTTTGGCACCGGCTACTCGTCGTTGAGCTGTCTCTATCAGATCCCGGTGCGGGCGATCAAGATCGACCGCACTTTTGTCGCCGAGATCGACAAGCCTCGGGGGTACTCGTTCGTTCGGGGGGTGATTGATCTTGCCCGTTCGCTGGGGCTTGAGGTGGTGTGTGAAGGGGTCGAGAGCGAGGAGCAGCACGCGCAGCTCCTGGCGATGGGGGCGCACTGGGGGCAGGGTTATCTCTATTCGCGGCCGGTGGCGGCGAACCAGGCGTTGGCGATGCTGCTTTGCGGGCAGTGAGCCGACGGCGTTTCGCTGAGCGTCCCGTAAGGGGCGAGCGCCGAGGCAAGGAGAAGCAGGAGGAGACTCAGCGCGAGCAACGCCAATTGGCGGTGGTGCCAGGCGAGTGGGGCGGTGGTGAGGTGACTTTGCTGCGCGCGGCGAAAGATTCGCCATCCCGCTGCGGCAAGGAAGAGGAGCGCGACGCCGACCGTTCGGGTGAGAGGTGGTGAGAGGAACCAGCCACACCCTGGCGCGAGGCGGTCGGGCATCTCGAACGCGGGGGCAAAGAGGGTGAGGTAACCGCCTGCAACGAGGGTGAAGAGCCAAGCGAACGCGAGAAAGGTGCGCATCGTGCGCCGTTATCCCTCTTCTTCCGGAAGCGGAAAGAGTGCCGGTTGGGCTTCTGGCGTGGAGGGGCGCGGGGGATGGAGCCCCAGGTGGCGATAGACTGCAGCGGTGGCGACTCGGCCGCGAGGGGTGCGCTGGAGATACCCCTGTTGAATGAGGTAGGGTTCGATCACCTCTTCGATGGTGTCGGGGGCTTCGCCAATCGCCGCGGCGACGTTTTCAAGTCCCACCGGACCGCCGCCAAACCGTTCGACGATCGCAGAAAGGAGCTTGCGGTCCATCACGTCGAGGCCGAGGGGATCGACCTCCAGGAGCGTCAGCGCTTCGTGGGCAACCGACGCGGTGATCGTGCCGTTTGCCTTGACTTGGGCAAAATCGCGCACCCGGCGCAGGAGCCGGTTGGCGATGCGCGGGGTGCCGCGGGAGCGGCGCGCGATCTCCATCGCGCCCGCGTCGTCGATCGCCACCTGAAGAAGCGCCGCGGAACGCAGGACGATCCTTTGCAGCTCTGCGGCACTGTAGAACTCGAGCCGCGCGACGATGCCAAAGCGGTCGCGCAGCGGATTGGTGAGCATTCCGGCGCGGGTTGTGGCCCCCACCAGGGTGAAGGGGGCGACGTCGAGTTTGATCGACCGCGCGGCGGGTCCTTCGCCGATGACGATGTCGATCTGGTAATCCTCCATCGCCGGGTAGAGGATCTCTTCCACCACCGGCGAGAGGCGGTGGATTTCGTCGATGAAGAGGACGTCGCGCGGCTGTAGAGTCGTCAAAATCGCCGCGAGGTCGCCTGCCCGCTCGAGCACCGGCCCTGAGGTCTGGTGAAAGCCGACGCCCAACTCTTCAGCGATGATGTGGGCAAGCGTCGTCTTTCCGAGCCCCGGGGGACCAAAGAGGAGGACGTGGTCGAGGGCGTCACTACGCTGCCGGGCCGCTTCGATGAAGATCGCGAGCTGTTCGCGCGTTTTGCGCTGACCGGTGTATTCCGCAAGCCGTTTGGGCCGCAGCGCGCGCTCGAAGCGCTCATCGCCAGCAAGCGGTTGCGGGGCGATCAACCGGTCGTTCATGGCTTAGCCGTTGTCGTCGGAGCTCTCCGTGACGGGGTCCGGAGTGCGCGTTTTTTGCTGCGGCTGCGGTTCAGGGTCGGGCAGACGGATCTGGTGTTCGGTGCTGAACTGGTAGTCGCGAAAGACATGCTCGGCGGTGAGGAGCTGGTAGGTGCCGTCGGGATAGCGGCGGGTGGTGTCTTTGAGGCGGTAGACGGTGTGGCCGCAGGTCCACACCTTGAAGTTGCGCATGTGGGTGCAGAGACAGGTCTTCTCCCAGACGTGGAGTTTCTCTCCAGGGGGCGTCGTCTCGACTGCCCGATTGTAGGCGTCGATGTAGGCGCAGTGGCCGTTGGCGTCGAGGAGATACCCGTAGGACTCGCAATTGGGGCGGATGCCGCTGCCGATCGCGGGGCTATTGCGAAGCATGCGCATGGGGTAGCCGGTGGGGGAGATGGTGTTGACCACCACATCCTCTTCATTCGCTTTGAAGTACTCCTGTTTGACCTCGTCGGGGAGCCCACACTCGCGGGTGACGGTAAAGCGCGTCGCGACTTGTACGGCTGCCGCGCCCATTTCCAGCATCTCGACGGCGTCGGTTCCGGTGAAGATCCCGCCCGCGGGAATCACCGGGATTTCGAGGTGGTTTTCCGCAAGATAGTGGAGCACCTCGGCGGTGATGGTCTTCAGGTTGTAGTTGGCCCAGTCGAGGCCAAAGCCGAGGTGGCCGCCGGCGAGCGGCCCTTCGACGACGACGTAGTCGGGGAGCCGCCCGGTGCGGCTGTTCTTCTTGAGAAAGAGGGCGAGCGCCCGCACCGAGGAGACGATGATCCCGAGTTTTGCGTCGCGAAAGCGCGGATGCTCTTCGATCAGCGCGAAGCTGCCGAGGTGGAGCCCCGCCGAGAGGGTGATGCCGTCGATCCCGGCATCCAGCGCCGCCTCGAGCCGCACCTTGAGGGTCTCTTTCGGTGCCCCCATGGTGAGTTTTTCCATGCAGTTGATGAAGATGAGCCCCTCGCCGCGCTTCTTTTCGATCGTCTTGGCGACATGGAGCATCTGCGCTTCGCGGACCATCCCCAAGTCGAATTTCACCGCCGATTTGTCGCTGCTTTTGACGTTGTATTTGTATTTTTTGAGCTTTTCCTTGGTGAATTCGGTCTCATACCGACGGTCGGTGACGGTGGGGACCATCGCGTCGGAGATGTGACCGATGCCCCCGAGGCGGGCGATTTCGAGCGCGAGGTCGGTGTTGGAGATATCGACCCCCATCCCGCCCAACATGAGCGGGACGAGTTCAGGGCCCCGTCCGCCGAAACGGAGGCGAAAGTCATCGAGTGCGCGGCGTGTGGTCATTCTCTTTGAGCTCCCTTGGTGTCATCCTTTATCCAATCATACTGCACCGAAACGGGCCGCGCGCCACTTACCGTTTCCAGCCACTTTTGAGGGCGACGGTGCGGTTGAACACGGGTCGCTCCGGGCTGTGGTCGAAACGGTCCGTGGCGAAATAGCCGTGGCGTTCGAACTGGAAGCGCGTCTCCGGCGGGGCTTCGGCCGCGGCCCGTTCGACGACGATCTGAATGGTGCGCAGCGACTCCGGGTTGAGGTCGTCGAGGAAGTGGCGTTCCACGCCGTCAGCGGTCGGCGCGCCAGGGATCGGCTGGGTAAAGAGGCGATCGTAGAGGCGCGCTTCGGCGGTAACCGCGTGCTCAGCCGAAAGCCAGTGGATTGCCCCTTTCGGTTTGTAGGCTTCGGCCCCCGGCGTGCCGCTCTTCGAGTCGGGGTAGTAGTGCGCGGTGACACGGGTGATCCGCCCGTCGTCCCCTTTCTCAAAGCCAGTGCAGCGGATCACGAACCCGTAACGCAGGCGCACCTCCGCTCCGGGGGAGAGGCGTTTGAACCCCTTTTCCGGGACCTCCATGAAGTCGTCGCGTTCGATCCAGAGGCGCTGGGTAAAGGGGATTGGGCGCGTGTTCCACTGCGGCTTTTGCGGGTGGTTCGGCGCTTCGCACCAGACCGTTTCGCCCGCCGGGAAGTTGGTGATCACAAGCTCCAGCGGGTCGAGGACCGCGATGCGGCGGGGGGCGATTTCATTGAGCGCGTCGCGCTGCGCCTCTTCAAAGACGGTGTAGTCGATCCAGCTCTCGGCTTTGGCCACTCCGGTGCGCTCGACGAAGAGACGAAAGCCCTCGGGACAGTAGCCGCGGCGACGTGCGCCCGCGAGTGTCGGCATCCGCGGGTCGTCCCAGCCGGTGACCACCCCTTTCTCGACAAGTTCGATCAGTTTGCGCTTCGACAGCACCGTGTATTCGAGGTTGAGGCGGGCAAACTCGATCTGCCGGGGGAGCGGGCGCGAGAAGAGCCCCGCGTCGGCGAGCGCTGCGAGGAGCCAGTCGTAGAAGGGGCGCTGGTCTTCAAATTCGAGAGTGCAGAGCGAGTGGGTAATCCCCTCGATCGCGTCTTCGATCGGGTGGGCAAAGGTGTAGGTGGGGTAGATGCACCAGCGGTTGCCGGTGCGGTAGTGGGCGACATGGCGGATGCGGTAGAGGATCGGGTCGCGGAGGTTCAGGTTGGGGTGGGCCATGTCGATCTTGGCGCGAAGGACGTGGGCGCCGTTGGGGAACTCCCCAGCCTGCATACGGCGAAAGAGGTCGAGGTTCTCCGCGACACTGCGGTCGCGGTAGGGGCTCGGGGTGCCCGGTTCGGTGAGGGTCCCGCGTTGCACTCGAATGAGCTCGGGGGGTTGTGAATCGACGTAGGCAAGCCCCCGCTCGATGAGCGCTTCTGCGCAGCGTACCATCGTCGCGAAGTAGTCGGAGGCGTAGTAGCGGTGTTCGCCCCAGTCGTAACCGAGCCACGCCACCGCCTCTTCGATCGAGCGGGCGTAGGCTTCGCTCTCCTTTTCGGGGTTGGTGTCGTCAAAGCGCAGGTGGCACCGTCCGCCGTAGGATTTCGCCATCTCGAAGTTGAGAATGATCGCTTTGGCGTGGCCGAGGTGGAGAAACCCGTTCGGTTCCGGCGGAAAGCGGGTCACGACCCCAGGGTAGCGTCCGGCGGCAAGGTCGGCTTCGATTTCGGTGCGGATGAAGTTGCTGGGAATCGGCGTCGTCATCTAAATTCTGCGTGCCAGTAAAACTGCTCTATTCTACACGCAAGAGGCCGAGCGCTTCGCGCCAAAGGGCGGTTTTTTCCGCGAGTGTCCGTGTGGCATGCGCAGGCGACGTCGACGGGGCCGGGAAGTGGGCCAGGCGCGCTTTCGTCGCTGCCGGGAGATCGCGCCAAATGTGGCGGCGAAAGAGGGTGGTGGCGGTGGTGCCGTTGGTGACGATGCGGGTAATGGTTGGATGGGTGTCGAGGAGCGCGGCAACCTCATTGACGACGATCGTTTCGGGCGCGATCGCGTCGTCACGGCTTCCCTTGCGCGCGCAGCTTGCGATCACGTCCCACAGCGCAACGCCACGCGCAGCGAGCCGCGCCACCCGTTCGGGGTAGGGAAGGTGGGGATCGAAGCCGAAGAGTGCTCCCATGATCGGCCAGAAGGCGTTGCGGGGGTGGGCATAGTAGGCGTTCGCGGCAAGCGATGCGACGCTCGGAAACGAGCCGAGGATGAGACGCGTCGGCGCCTCGCCCACGATCGGCGGAAAGCCGCGGGGTGCTTCGCGGAGAGGGGGCGAAGGGGCGTTGCAGGTTGCAGTTGGCGAGGGGTGCGACGTTGCGGTCAGTGTCATGGAAAGCGTTGCGGATCAGTTACCGTTTGTGACCCTCATCGGCGCGCGATGTTCCCGCTTGGGCAACAAGCGGTGAGGCAGCTCGAGGGGGGAGAGGTAAAATGGTACCTCACCTTGAGCAAAAAGCTCGTGCGAGAGACCCTA
>NZ_BAAHXE010000041.1:0-15890 GCF_054657095.1 Hydrogenophilus islandicus
TGCCCGCCCTTCATCGAGAAGCTTGCGGAACATCTCAACGCCCGTGACGGTGGTCTTCTGCGTGGGACGAAGGCCGACGATTTCGACTTCGTCGCCCACGCGCACGGTGCCGCGCTCGACGCGACCGGTGACGACGGTGCCACGACCGGAGATCGAGAAGACGTCTTCGATCGGCAGGAGGAAGGGTTTGTCGATGTCGCGCTCAGGAGTGGGGATGTAGGTGTCGAGCGTCTCGGCGAGTTTCAGGATCGCCGGTTCGCCGATTTCGCTTTGGTCCCCTTCGAGCGCTTTGAGGGCCGAGCCTTTGATGATCGGGGTGTCGTCACCCGGGAAGCCGTATTGGTTGAGCAGGTCGCGAACTTCCATTTCAACGAGTTCGAGGAGCTCAGGGTCGTCCACCATGTCGCATTTGTTGAGGAAGACGACGATGTAGGGTACGCCCACTTGCCGCGCAAGAAGGATGTGTTCGCGAGTCTGCGGCATCGGGCCATCCGCAGCAGAAACGACCAGGATCGCGCCGTCCATCTGCGCAGCACCGGTGATCATGTTCTTGACGTAGTCGGCGTGCCCCGGGCAGTCGACGTGGGCATAGTGGCGGTTCGCCGTCTCGTATTCGACGTGTGCGGTGTTGATCGTGATCCCGCGTGCTTTCTCTTCCGGCGCCGCATCGATCTCGTCGTATTTCTTCGCTTCACCCCCATAGCGCTTCGCCAGCACCGTGGTGATCGCCGCCGTCAGCGTCGTCTTCCCGTGGTCAACGTGCCCAATCGTCCCCACATTGACGTGCGGCTTCGTCCGCTCAAATTTTGCCTTGGCCATTTCAACTTACTCCTTACAGTTACAGTTGTTCATCATTTCCGCGCACTGATCACAGCTTCAGCAACGTGGCGCGGTGCCTCTGCGTAGTGCTTGAACTCCATCGAGTAGGTGGCACGCCCTTGAGTCAGCGAGCGCAACTGCGTGGCGTAACCAAACATCTCGGCAAGCGGTACTTCGGCGCGAATCACCTTCATCCCGCCGGGCAGATCGTCCATCCCCTGAACGATGCCGCGCCGCGACGAGAGGTCGCCCATCACGTTCCCCATGAACTCCTCCGGAGTCTCCACTTCGACCGCCATCATCGGCTCAAGGAGCACCGGGTCGGCTTTGCGCATCGCCTCTTTGAAGGCGATCGACGCGGCCATACGGAACGCGTTCTCGTTCGAGTCGACCTCGTGGTACGACCCGTCAAAGAGGGTGACCTTGAAGTCGACGACCGGGTAGCCCGCGAGCACCCCGGCTTGGGATGCCTCTTGAATCCCTTTGTCGACCGCAGGGATATATTCGCGGGGCACGACACCGCCCTTGATCGCGTCGATGAATTCGTACCCTTTGCCCGGCTCGTTCGGTTCCAGTCGAATCCAAACATGACCGTACTGGCCCCGACCACCGGTCTGTTTGACGAATTTGCCCTCTTGCTCAACCGTTTTACGGATCGCCTCACGGTAAGCCACCTGCGGCGCACCGACGTTGGCTTCAACGTTGAATTCACGACGCATCCGATCGACGATGATCTCCAGGTGCAACTCACCCATCCCGGAGATGATCGTTTGCCCCGACTCTTCGTCGGTGCGCACGCGGAACGACGGGTCTTCCATCGCCAGCCGCTGCAGTGCGATCCCCATCTTCTCCTGGTCGGCTTTTGACTTCGGTTCGACCGCAACGTGGATCACCGGCTCGGGGAACTGCATCGACTCGAGCTTGATCGGCGCCGAGGGGTCGCAAAGGGTTTCCCCGGTGATCACCTCTTTGAGACCGACTGCAGCCGCGATATCTCCGGCACGAACCTCTTTGATCTCATTGCGGTTGTTCGCGTGCATCTGCAGCAAGCGGCCAACCCGCTCTTTTCTGTTCTTGTTGGCGTTCAACACCGTGTCACCGGAGGTGAGCACCCCGGAATAGACACGCAAGAAGGTGAGCTGCCCGACGTAGGGGTCGGTCATCAATTTGAAGGCGAGCGCGCAGAATTTTTCATCGTCGCTGGCGCGCCGTTCGGCCGGATTGCCATCAAGGTCCGTCCCTTGAACCGGGGGAATATCGACGGGCGAGGGGAGGAACTCGACGACCGCGTCGAGCATTCGCTGAACCCCTTTGTTTTTGAACGCCGAACCGCAGAGCATCGGCTGAATTTCGCACGCGATCGTCCGCTGGCGAAGTCCGGCGACGATCTGCTCCTCAGAGAGCGTTCCGTTTTCGAGGTAGGCATTCATCAGCTCTTCGTTGGCCTCGGCAGCCGCTTCGACCATCTTTTCGCGCCACTCCTCCGCCTGATCGCGGAGCTCTGCGGGAATGTCGTAGTATTCGAACTTGGTCCCCTGTGACGCTTCGTCCCAGTGGATCGCCTTCATTTTGATGAGGTCGACGACCCCGACGAAATTCTCTTCTGCACCGATAGGAAGAACGATCGGCACGGGATTGGCTTTGAGGCGCTCGCGCATCTGCTCATAGACGCGGAAGAAATTGGCGCCCTGCCGGTCCATTTTGTTCACGAACGCCAAACGGGGCACGCGATACTTTTCCGCTTGCCGCCACACCGTTTCCGACTGCGGCTGGACACCACCAACCGCGCAATAGACCATGCAGGCGCCGTCGAGCACCCGCATCGAGCGCTCCACTTCAATGGTGAAGTCGACGTGTCCCGGGGTGTCGATGATGTTGAAGCGATATTCCGGGAACTGCATGTCCATCCCGCGCCAGAAGCAGGTCGTCGCTGCGGAGGTGATGGTGATCCCACGCTCCTGCTCCTGCTCCATCCAGTCCATGGTGGCGGCACCGTCGTGAACCTCCCCGATCTTATGGTTCACGCCGGTGTAGAAAAGAATTCGCTCGGTGGTCGTGGTCTTCCCAGCATCAATGTGCGCCGAGATACCGATGTTCCGATAGCGTTCGATGGGCGTTTTCCGTGCCACGGTTGTTTCCTTTTGATCCACACAACGACAAAAGCCCTCAGCCGAGGGCTTGCCTGATTGAGAAAAAAATCAGAAGCGGAAGTGGGCAAACGCCTTGTTGGCTTCAGCCATGCGATGCACTTCGTCACGCTTCTTCATCGCGCCGCCACGACCCTCTGCCGCTTCCATCAATTCAGCTGCCAAACGCTGCGCCATTGTCTTTTCCGAGCGCTTCCGCGCCGCTTCACGCAACCACCGCATCGACAGAGCAAGCTGACGCGAAGGACGAACCTCGACGGGCACCTGATAGTTGGCCCCCCCGACCCGCCGCGATTTCACTTCGACGACCGGTTTGGCATTCTCGATCGCAGCCGAAAAGACCTCAAGCGGATCCTTTTTGCTTTTGTTCGCGATGATGTCAAACGCACCATAGACGATGCGCTCAGCGACCGACTTCTTGCCGGAAACCATGATCACATTGACGAATTTGGAGACATTGACATTGCCGAACTTCGGATCGGGCAAAATGTCCCGTTTGGGTACTTCGCGACGACGCGGCATAACCGTTTCCCTTCAAAAATTATTTCTTCTTGCCAGCAGCTGCAGGAGCGGCACCTGGCTTCGGACGCTTCGCCCCATACTTGGAGCGACCCTGCTTACGATCTTTCACACCCTGCAAGTCGAGCGAACCGCGCACGATGTGATAGCGGACCCCCGGAAGGTCTTTCACCCGGCCGCCACGAATCAAAACCACTGAGTGCTCTTGCAGGTTGTGACCTTCCCCGCCGATGTAGGAGATCACTTCGTAACCGTTGGTCAGACGCACCTTGGCCACTTTCCGCAGCGCCGAGTTGGGCTTTTTCGGGGTGGTGGTATAGACCCGGGTGCACACGCCGCGCTTTTGCGGACACCCTTGCAGTGCCGGCACTTTGCTCTTTTCCGGTGCGGTTTTCCGCGGACGACGCACCAGCTGATTGATGGTTGGCATCTTCTTTTCTCCAAAAGGTCTTGGTCAGACTACGATTGGCCCGACAGTAAAACACTGAATATTACCTTGTAAAGCCCTGTGCGTCAAGCACAGGGCTCACTTTCACGCCTTGTCGGAGGTCAGCGCGTTCCAGGTCTCTTCAGCCTGCTCCACGCGGCTGCGACGGCGCCGCGCGCGGTGGTGCGCGAGCCCCGTACCGGCCGGAATGAGACGACCGACAATCACGTTCTCCTTCAAACCGCGCAGTTCATCCCGTTTGCCCATGATCGCCGCCTCAGTGAGCACTCGGGTCGTCTCCTGGAACGACGCGGCGGAGATGAACGAGTCGGTCGACAGCGACGCTTTGGTGATCCCGAGGAGGACGTTTTCGTATTTCGCCGGAATCTTGCCCTCTTTCTCGAGCCGTGCGTTTTCGATCAACACCTCGGCGCGTTCAACCTGCTCTTCAGGCAAGAACGAGGAGTCGCCTGGATCGGTGATCACGACGCGGCGCAACATCTGCCGGACCACCACTTCGATGTGTTTATCGTTGATCCGCACCCCTTGCAGCCGGTAGACATCTTGGACTTCGTCGATGATGTACCGGGCAAGCGCTTCGATCCCCTGGAGACGCAAAATGTCATGCGGGTTCACCGGGCCGTCGACGATCAGTTCGCCGCGGTTCACCACCTGGCCGTCGTGGACGAGGAGATGCTTCTCTTTCGGGATCAGGAATTCGTGCGTCGTTCCGTCCGGTTCGGTGAGGATCAGACGGTGTTTCCCTTTGGTCTCCTTGCCAAACGAGACCGTTCCCGTCACCTCAGCGAGCATCCCTGCGTCTTTCGGTTCGCGCGCTTCAAAGAGTTCTGCGACACGTGGCAGACCGCCGGTGATGTCACGCGTCTTGGCCGATTCTTGCGGGATACGTGCCAACACGTCCCCTGCGGCAACCGACTGCCCCTCCCGAACCGTAATGATCGCGCCGACCGGGAAGGTAATGAGAAACGGCGTTTCGGTTCCTGGAATCTTCACTGGCTCGCCGTCGGGGCCGATCAGATGGACCGATGGACGGCCCACTTTCGATGCGCCGCGCTGCTTGGCGTCGATCACGACGAGCGTCGAGAGACCAGTGATCTCGTCCACCTGTTTCGCGACCGTCACCCCCTCGACGACGTTGTCGAAGCGGACGGTACCGCCATACTCGCTGATGATCGGGCGCGTGTGGGGATCCCAACTGGCGAGCTTCACACCGGCGGCCACCTGCTCGCCTTCGCTGATATGGAGAATCGCGCCATACGGCACCTTGTGGCGCTCACGCTCGCGACCGTTGTCATCGACGACGTGCACTTCGGCTGCGCGCGCGGTGACGATCCGCTCGCCGTCGGAGCGGGTGATGTAGCGCATGTTGGCAGAGAAGCGGATCGTTCCACCCACTTTGGCTTCGATACCGCTCTGGGCGACCGCCCGCGACGCTGCCCCACCGACGTGGAAGGTTCGCATCGTGAGCTGGGTACCGGGCTCACCGATCGATTGGGCGGCGATCACCCCGATCGCTTCGCCCACGTTCACCAGACCGCCGCGGCCCAGGTCGCGCCCATAGCACTTCGCGCAGACGCCGTAGTGGGTATCGCAGGTGAGGGGGCTGCGCACCTTGACCTCGTCGATCCCTTTCTCGTCGATCAGCTCAACGAGCGTTTCATCGAGGAGGGTCCCCGCGGGGATGAGCGTTGCGCGGGTATCGGGATCGATCACGTCTTCGGCGGCAACGCGGCCGAGGATGCGGTCGCGCAGCGCTTCAATCACCTCACCCCCTTCGATGAGCGCCTTCATATAGAAGCCGTTCGTCGTGCCGCAATCCTCTTCAGTCACGACCAGATCCTGGGTGACATCGACGAGCCGGCGGGTGAGGTAACCGGAGTTCGCGGTCTTGAGCGCGGTATCGGCAAGCCCTTTGCGCGCCCCGTGGGTGGAGATGAAGTATTGCAGGACGTTCAACCCTTCGCGGAAGTTGGTCGTAATCGGCGTCTCGAT
Source organism: Hydrogenophilus islandicus (assembly GCF_054657095.1). NCBI lineage: Bacteria > Pseudomonadati > Pseudomonadota > Hydrogenophilia > Hydrogenophilales > Hydrogenophilaceae > Hydrogenophilus > Hydrogenophilus islandicus. The sequence goes on from NZ_BAAHXE010000041.1 coordinate 5,926, forward strand.
GATCGAGCCGTCGGGCTTGGCCATCAACCCCCGCATCCCCGCCAATTGCCGGATCTGTGCGGCAGAACCCCGCGCGCCCGAATCGGCCATCATGTAGATCGAATTGAATGACTCCTGTTCGACCACCTCGCCGGAAGGCAACGTCACCCGCTCCTTCGACAGCTGATCCATCAACGCCTTCGCCACCTGGTCGGAAGCGCGCCCCCAGATATCGACGACCTTGTTGTACCGTTCGGTCGCGGTGACCAGACCCGACGCGTACTGCTGGGCGATCTCTTTGACCTCTTCTTCCGCCCTGGCGATGATCTCCTCTTTCTGCGGCGGGATAAGCATGTCTTTGATCGCGATCGACAGCCCACCGCGTGTGGAGAGTTTGTACCCCCAGTTCATCAGCTGATCGGCGAAGATCACCGTCGCTTTGAGGCCGCACTTGCGGTAGGCCTGGTTGATCAGTTGCGAAATCGCCTTCTTCTTGAGCGGACGGTCAATGAGTTCGAACGGCAACCCTTTGGGGAGAATCTCGGAGAGGATCGCCCGGCCGACCGTCGTTTCGCGGCGGCTGGTTTTGGCAATCGTCGGTTCGCCCGCGGCGTCGAACTCGTACTCGACAATGCGCACCGTCACCCGCGCGTGCAGACTCACCAACCCCTGTTCCCATGCGCGCCGCGCTTCGGCGACATCGGCAAAGAGCATCCCTTCGCCCTTGGCTCCGGCCGCCTCACGGGTAGCGTAGTAGAGCCCGAGCACGATGTCCTGCGACGGAACGATGATCGGGTCGCCGTTTGCCGGGGAGAGGATGTTGTTCGAACTCATCATCAGTGTGCGCGCTTCGAGCTGTGCCTCGAGCGAAAGCGGCACGTGGACGGCCATCTGGTCACCGTCAAAGTCGGCGTTGAATGCGGTGCAGACGAGCGGGTGGAGCTGAATCGCCTTCCCTTCAATCAGGACCGGTTCAAACGCCTGAATCCCGAGACGGTGGAGCGTCGGCGCGCGGTTCAACAGCACCGGGTGTTCGTGAATCACATCTTCAAGGATGTCCCAGACCACTGGCTCTTGGTTTTCCACCATCTTCTTCGCCTGTTTGATGGTGGTGCAGTAGCCGAGCGTCTCGAGTTTGTGGTAGATGAAGGGTTTGAAGAGCTCAAGGGCCATCAGTTTCGGCAATCCGCACTGGTGGAGTTTGAGCTGAGGACCGACGACGATCACCGAACGACCCGAGTAGTCGACGCGCTTGCCGAGGAGGTTTTGGCGGAAACGCCCCCCTTTCCCTTTGATCATGTCGGCAAGCGACTTCAACGGCCGCTTGTTGGGTCCGGTCATCGCTTTGCCGCGACGGCCATTATCGAAGAGCGAGTCGACCGCCTCTTGCAGCATCCGTTTTTCGTTGCGGACGATGATCTCCGGCGCCCTCAGTTCGAGGAGCCGCCGCAGGCGGTTGTTGCGGTTGATCACCCGCCGGTAGAGGTCGTTGAGGTCGGAGGTGGCAAAACGCCCGCCGTCGAGCGGAACGAGCGGGCGGAGATCGGGGGGAAGGACCGGGATCACATCCATGATCATCCATTCCGGCTTCATCCCCGAACGGTAAAACGCCTCCAGCACCTTGAGCCGCTTTGAAATCTTTTTGATTTTCGCGTCCGACCCGGTCGTTTCGAGCTCGCTGCGCAGCTTCTCGATCTCCCGCTTGAGGTCGAGCGTGCGCAGCAGCTCCCGGATCCCCTCCGCGCCCATCATCGCCTGAAAGTCACCGGCATACTCTTCAAACGCCTGGTGGTAGCTCTCTTCGGACATGATCTGCCCGCGTTGCAACGGGGTCAAACCGGGATCGATCACCACGTACGCCTCGTAGTAGAGGACCCGTTCGATGTCGCGCAGCGTCATGTCGAGCACGAGCCCCAAGCGGCTGGGGAGGCTCTTCAGAAACCAGATGTGGGAGACGGGGGAAGCGAGTTCGATGTGCCCCATCCGTTCGCGACGCACGCGCGAAACGGTGACTTCGACACCGCATTTGTCGCAGATGACGCCGCGGTATTTGAGCCGCTTATATTTGCCGCAGAGACATTCGTAGTCTTTGATCGGGCCGAAGATCTTGGCACAGAAGAGGCCGTCGCGCTCCGGTTTGAAGGTCCGGTAGTTGATCGTCTCCGGTTTCTTCACCTCACCGTAGGACCAGCTGCGGATCTTCTCCGGTGAAGCAAGGCCGATCGTGATCGCATCGAACTCGGTCGGGTTGTCGATGCTTTGCCGAAAGAGATTGACCAGTAGATTGTTCATAGCAACTCCATGCGCGTCATTCGCGTGCGATTAGTCCCGCTCCAGGTCGATGTCGATCGCCAGCGATCGAATCTCTTTCAAGAGCACATTGAACGACTCAGGCATTCCGGCAACAAAGCGGTAGTCGCCGCGCACGATGCTCTCGTACATCTTGGTTCGGCCGGTGACGTCGTCCGACTTGACCGTGAGCATCTCCTGCAGCGTGTAGGCAGCACCGTAGGCTTCGAGGGCCCAGACCTCCATCTCGCCGAAGCGCTGGCCACCAAATTGCGCCTTGCCCCCCAACGGTTGCTGGGTGACGAGCGAGTAGGGGCCGGTGGAGCGCGCGTGCATCTTGTCGTCGACGAGGTGGTGGAGTTTGAGCATGTGTTTGTAGCCCACCGTCACCGGGCGGTCGAACGGCTCACCGGTCTGACCGTCGTAGAGGATCACCTGCTCAGTCCCTTCAATCCCCGCCAAGCGGAACATCTCGGCGATATCCTCTTCGCTCGCCCCTTCAAACGCGGGCGAAGCGAACGGCACCCCCTTCACGAGGTTCTGGGCCATCTCGCGGATCTCGTCGTCGGAGAGCGCTGCAAGCTCTTCGCGCTGCCCCCGCTGGTTGTAGATCTTTTCGAGGAACTCGCGCAGCTCTTGCATGTTGGCTTGACGACGCAACATCTCCCCGATGCGGTCGCCGAGCGCCCGGGCAGCCCGACCCAAGTGGGTTTCGAGAATCTGGCCGATATTCATCCGCGACGGCACCCCGAGCGGGTTCAACACGATATCGACCGGTGTGCCATCGGCCATGAACGGCATATCTTCGACCGGGGCGATCTTCGAGACCACCCCCTTGTTCCCGTGGCGACCCGCCATCTTGTCACCCGGCTGAAGACGCCGCTTGACCGCGAGATAGACCTTCACCATCTTGAGGACACCGGGTGGCAACTCATCGCCTTGGGTGAGTTTCTTGCGCTTATGTTCGAACGCCTCGTCGAACGCTTTGCGCGTCTTCTCCAACCCTTCGCGGACCGCCTCCAGCTGCTGCGCCACCTCTTCGCTCTCGACGCGGATGTCGAACCACTGGTAGGGCTCGAGCGCATCGAGATACTCTTCGGAGATCACGCTCCCCTTCGCGAGACGCTTCGGCCCTCCGGCAGCCACCTGGCCAATGAGAAGACGCCGCAGCCGCTCGAAGGCGTCGCGTTCGAAGATCCGCAGCTGGTCGTTGAGGTCCTTGCGGTAGCCCCGCAGCTGCTCTTCGATGATCGACTGCGCCCGCTTGTCGCGTTCGATCCCCTCGCGGGTAAACACGAGCACATCGATCACCGTGCCACTCATCCCGGTGGGAACCCGCAGCGACGTATCTTTGACATCAGAGGCCTTTTCACCGAAGATCGCACGCAGCAACTTCTCTTCCGGTGTCAGCTGCGCCTCGCCTTTCGGCGTCACTTTGCCGACAAGCACATCACCCGCTTTGACCTCGGCGCCGATATGGATGATCCCGCACTCGTCGAGCCGCGCGAGCTGCGCTTCGCCCAACGACGCGATATCGCGCGTGATCTCTTCCGGTCCGAGTTTGGTGTCGCGCGCCACCACCGTGAGCTCCTCGATGTGGATCGAGGTGTAACGGTCTTCAGCAACGACGCGCTCGGAGATGAGGATCGAGTCCTCGAAGTTGTAGCCGTTCCACGGCATAAAGGCCACCAGAACGTTCTGCCCCAGCGCAAGCTCCCCGAGGTCGGTCGAAGCGCCGTCGGCGATCACGTCACCGGCGGCGATCACGTCCCCTTTGCGGACGATCGGCCGCTGACTGATGTTGGTGTTCTGGTTGGAACGCTGGAACTTCACTAGGTTGTAGATATCGACCCCGACCTCCCCGGGTTGGGTCTCGTCGTCGTTGACCTTCACGACGATCCGCTTAGCGTCGACGTAGTCGACGACCCCACCGCGCTTCGCGACCACGACGGTTCCGGAATCTTTTGCCGCGATCCGCTCCATTCCGGTCCCGACGAGCGGCTTTTCGGGCCTCAAGCACGGAACCGCCTGGCGCTGCATGTTCGCGCCCATCAATGCGCGGTTGGCGTCGTCGTGTTCGAGGAACGGAATCAGTGAGGCCGCAACCGAGATGATCTGCTGCGGCGCGACGTCCATGTACTGGACCTCCTCCGGCGGCACCAGGACGAATTCCCCCTTCTGGCGGCACGAAATGAGCGACCCGAGGAGCTTACCGTCCGGCCCGATTTCGGAGTTCGCTTGCGCGATGACATATTTCGACTCTTCGATCGCCGACATGTAGACCACTTCGTCGGTCACGCGCCCATCGACCACCTTGCGATAGGGGGTCTCGATGAAGCCGTAGCGGTTGGTGCGGGCATAGACGGCAAGCGAATTGATCAGACCGATATTCGGCCCTTCAGGCGTTTCAATCGGGCAGACGCGGCCGTAGTGGGTGGGATGGACGTCGCGCACCTCGAAACCGGCACGATCGCGGGTGAGCCCCCCGGGACCGAGCGCCGAGACCCGCCGTTTGTGGGTGATCTCCGAAAGCGGGTTCGTCTGATCCATGAATTGCGACAGCTGGCTCGAGCCGAAGAACTCCTTGATCGCCGCCGAAATCGGTTTGGCGTTGATCAGGTCGTGCGGCATCAGGTTTTCGCTCTCGGCATGAACGAGCCGCTCTTTGACCGCCCGTTCGACGCGCGCAAGACCAGCGCGGAACTGATTTTCGGTGAGCTCACCGACGCTGCGCACGCGCCGATTCCCGAGGTGGTCGATGTCGTCGACTTCGCCGTGGCCGTTACGCAATTCGATCAAAATGGCGATCACCGCGAGGAGATCCTCATCGGTGAGCGTCATCGGTCCCTCTTCCCCTTTGGGGCCGACCTGGCTGAAGAATCGCTTCACCCACTCCGGTGATGCGGGATCGAGCGCATCGAGCGGCGGATAGGCGCGGCTGTTGAACTTCATCCGCCCCACTGCGGAGAGGTCGTAGCGATCGGGCGAACGGAAGAGCCCCTCCCACAGCTGTTCCACCGCCTGCTCGGTCGGCGGCTCACCGGGGCGCATCATCCGGTAGATCGCCACTTTTGCCTGCCACGCATCCTGCGTATCGTCAAGGCGAAGCGTCTGGGAGATATAGGCACCCCGATCGAGTTCGTTGACAAAAAGGGTCTCAAACGTGGTGAGCGACGACTCCCGCAACCGTTCCAGCACCGTTTCGGTGATCTCGTCATTCGCTTTGGCGACGACCTCTCCCGTCTCCGGGTCGATCAGGTCGCGTGCGATGATCCGACCGAGGAGAAACTCGTCGTCAACGGCGATCCGGTCGATGCCCGCCTTTTTGAGCTCGCGGACTTGGCGCGCGGTGATGCGCTTCTCCCGCGCGACGATCACGTTGCCTTGCGCATCGCGGATCTCAAGGCGCGAGACTTCCCCTTTGAGACGATCGGGATCGAAGCGGAAAACGAAGCGGCCGTTTTCGATCTCGAAGGTTTCGAGGTCGTGGAAAAAGGTGAGCATCTGCTCGTTGGTCATGCCGAGCGCGCGCAGCAGAATCGTGATCGGCATCTTGCGCCGCCGGTCGATCCGGAAGAAGAGACAATCTTTCGGATCGAACTCAAAGTCGATCCACGAGCCGCGATAGGGGATGATCCGCGCCGAGAAGAGGAGCTTACCAGAGGAGTGGGTTTTCCCTTTATCGTGTTCGAAGAAGACGCCCGGCGAGCGGTGGAGCTGGGAGACGATGACCCGCTCGGTTCCGTTGATGATGAACGACCCTTTATCGGTCATCAACGGCACTTCGCCCATGAAGACCTCTTGTTCGCGCACCTCTTTGACCGTTTGGTAGCCAGTAGCTTTGTCGAGGATCACCAAACGGACCCGTGCGCGCACCGGCGCACAGTAGGTGAGACCACGCAGCTGGCATTCACGGACGTCAAACTGGGGCTCACCGACGGTATAGTAGAGAAACTCGAGCCGAGCGTTGTTGTTGACCGAAACAATGGGAAAGATCGCGTTGAATGCTGCTTGTAATCCTACGTTCTTTCGCTCCAACGGAGGGGTTTCCAGCTGGAGGAATTCACGGTAGGAGTCGATCTGGGTGGCCAAAAGGAAAGGGACATCGAGAACAGGCTTGCGCTGAGCAAAGTTTTTCCGCAAACGCTTGCGTTCAGTGTACGAGTAGGCCATGTGTGCTCCAGGCTAGGGTTCGCGCGAAAGGAATCAAGACGCAAAAGCTTGATGAGACAAGCCTTTGGGTTTTGAACCCTAAGGCGCAACGGCGAAAGGCCAGCGCCTGAAGGCGCCAGCCTTTCGCCGGTTTGCGACAACGAATTACTTGAGTTCGACCTTCGCGCCAGCTGCTTCGAGCTCTTTCTTGAGCTTTTCGGCCTCTTCTTTAGAGACGCCCTCTTTGACGGTCTTCGGCGCGCCATCGACAAGATCCTTCGCCTCTTTGAGGCCAAGTCCCGTTGCCGCACGGACCACCTTGATCACTTCGACCTTCTTCGCGCCAGCTTCCACCAGCACGACGTCGAATTCGGTCTTCTCTTCGGCGGCAGGAGCGCCCGCAGCAGCACCGCCCGCAACGGGCGCGGCAGCCACAGCGACCGCAGCTGCAGCGGAGACGCCGAACTTCTCTTCCATCGCCTTGATGAGCTCAGAGAGCTCGAGGACGGTCATATTGGCGATTGCTTCCAAAATTTGCTCTTTGTTCATCATCTACTCCTGAATGAATGCCTGGGTAACGATTAAAGAAATTACGCGGCCTCTTTGGCGTCGCGAACGGCAGCAAGGGTGCGGACGAATTTGCCCGGAACTTCGTTGAGGGTCCGGACAAACTTGGCGATCGGGGCCTGCAGGGTCCCCACGAGGGTCGCCAAGAGTTCTTCCCGACTGGGCATGCTGGCCAATGCTTTGACGCCTTCGGCGTCAAGCAGCTGACCGGGCATCGCCCCCCCTTTGACAACCAACTTGTCGGCGCTCTTTGCAAAGTCGACGAGCACCTTGGCGGGCGCCACCGGATCGGCAGCGATCGCAAAGATCAACGGCCCAACGAGTCGCTCCTGAACGGCAGCGAACGGAGTGCCGTCAACCGCGCGACGGACCAAGGTGTTCTTAATCACATGCAAATAGACGCCGGCTTCCCGCGCCTTGCGGCGCAGTTCGGTCATCTCCGCGACGGTGAGACCACGGTACTCGGCAAAAACGATCGCCCCTGCCCCAGCCACTTGTGCGGAGACTTCGGCGACGATTGCCTGCTTGCTTTCAAGCTTGAGTGCCAAGGTTCACCTCCAGTCGTTGCGCTCTGTTTCCAGAGCCGATTTGGCGGCCTTCAATCAGGAGCATGCTCCTGCTTCGGGTGACGCCATCTACGTTGGGCGCGGTTTTGCCGCATTTAAGGGGTCCCCCCCAACGGTCTTTGACAACCCGCCGCGAGGCGCGTGAGGCGCTCACGGCGGCCCAAAGTTCATTACGCCTGCGTGAGCGCGCTTTGCGGGTCGACCTTAATCCCGACCCCCATCGTGCTGGAGACCGCGATCTTTTTGAAGTAGGTCCCCTTCGCCGCCTGAGGTTTGGCGCGCTGCAACGCTTCGATCAGCGCCTGAGCGTTCTGTTTCAACGCTTCGACTGGGAACGAGGCGCGACCGATCGACGCGTGAATGATCCCGTTCTTATCGGTCCGATATTGCACCTGTCCCGCTTTGGCGTTTTTCACAGCGGTGGCGACATCCATCGTCACCGTCCCCACTTTGGGGTTCGGCATCAGACCACGCGGACCGAGAATCTGCCCGAGCTGGCCGACGAGCCGCATGGAATCGGGCGTGGCAATGAGGACGTCAAAGTCGATGTTGCCCGCCTTGATGCTCTCCGCCAAATCCTCGAAGCCGACGATATCGGCTCCCGCTTCGCGGGCCTCATCCGCTTTGGCCCCCTGGGCAAAGACCGCCACCCGCACCTTCTTACCGGTTCCAGCGGGAAGGACGACGGCACCGCGAACCACCTGATCCGATTTCCGAGGATCAACGCCCAGATTGACCGCAAGATCGATCGACTCATCGAATTTTGCTACCGCGGTCTCCTTGGCGAGCGCCAAAGCCTCATCCAACGTATAGAGACGGTTGCGGTCGACTTTTTGCCGCAGCGCCTGCATCCGTTTGCTCAGTTTCGCCATCTCACACCCCCTCGACATCCACACCCATCGACCGTGCCGAACCCGCGATGGTCCGCACTGCGGCATCCATATCGGCTGCGGTCAAGTCGGGCATTTTGACTTTGGCGATCTCCTCAAGCTGCGCCCGGGTGATTCGCCCAACTTTATCGAGATGAGGCTTCGACGATCCCTTCTCGATCTTGAGCGCTTTCTTGATGAGGACCGTCGCAGGCGGCGTCTTCAACACGAAGGTGAAGGATTTGTCCGAATAGGCGGTGATGATCACCGGAATCGGCAAACCCGGCTCCATGTTTTGCGTCTTCGCGTTGAACTCTTTGCAGAACTGCATGATGTTCAACCCGCGCTGGCCCAACGCCGGACCGATCGGGGGGCTGGGGTTGGCCTTCCCTGCAGGAACCTGCAGTTTAATGTAGCCGATAATCTTCTTGGCCATGATTACTCCTTGTGAGTACTAGCGCGGCAGTTGCCGCTCCTCGGATGATTCTCAGACCTTTTCGACCTGAGAGAACTCTAGCTGAACCGGCGTCGAACGGCCAAAAATCGAGACCGCGACCGACAATCGGCTCTTGTCATAATCGACTGATTCGACGGTACCCATGAAATCGGCAAAAGGTCCCTCTTTGACACGGACCGTTTCGCCAATCTCGTAGACGATGCGTGGCTTCGGCCGCTCCCCCCCCTCCTGCACCTGCGCAAGGAGCGCCTGCACTTCGCGCTCGGAGAGCGGTGCCGGCTTGGTCGGCGACCCACCGACAAAACCTGAGACCCGCGGCAACGAGTTAACCAGGTGCCACGTGTCGTCATTCATCTCCATCTCAACGAGGAGATAGCCGGGGAAAAATTTGCGCTCGGTCTCTCGCTTGGCCCCACCCCGCAGTTCGACCACCTTTTCGACCGGGACCAGGATCTGACCGAATTGCTCTTCCATCCCTGCGAGCTTGATCCGCTCCTGTAAGGCCTTTTGCACCTGTTTCTCGAACCCGGAGTGTGCTTGCAGGACATACCAGCGCTTCATCACTTCCACCCCAGCAACAAACCGTAGAGAACCCACTCCAGGGTCTTATCGACCAACCACATAAAGATCGCCAGAGTGACGACAAAGGCAAACACCACGAGCGTAGCTTGAGTTGTCTCCTTGCGGCTCGGCCAAACCACTTTGCGCACTTCGGCAAGTGAGGCTCGGACAAACGCAATAAAGGATTTCCCAGGCTCAGTGAGGAGAAGAACCCCTGCAGCTCCGAGCACGCCAACAACGACAAGCGCTGCCCGCAGAAGCCCCGGCCAAGCAGAAAAGTAATAAAAGCCGGCAATTCCGCCAGCCAGGAGAAGCCCTGAGAGCAAGTAGTATAGGATATTCATTGGCGTCTTATGGGTTGGCAGGGGCAGAGGGAATCGAACCCCCAACCTTCGGTTTTGGAGACCGACGCTCTGCCAATTGAGCTATGCCCCTTTAGCGCTGGCATCTTGCCAGCGCCCATCCACACTCGGTTACCGCAATCACTCGATGATCTTGCTGACGACGCCGGCACCGACAGTGCGA